>QZKD01000013.1 GCA_003605085.1 Acholeplasma sp.
ATGAAAGCCATGTTTCAAGAGACTCTTATGGATCATCAGATCATGCAAGGTTTAATAGAATATATTAATCAAGAAATTAACATAGTGCGAGGTAGAGTATGAAATCATTAGCTGATTTACAGAAATTGAGAGATGAAGCTCTTAAAAAAATGAATGTCCGTTATCAATCTGGAGGATTCCGCATTCAAGTAGGTATGGGAACCTGTGGGATTGCTTCAGGAGCAAAAGATGTGCTGCAAAACTTTGTAAAAGCCATCAGTGAATACAATCTTTCACATGTCATGGTCACTCAAGTGGGTTGTATGGGAGAGTGTGCCTATGAACCCATGGCAGAAATCATTGATGAAGAAGGACAATCTTTTGTGTATTGCACCATCACTGAACCGATGATTAAAGAGATCATTGAATCTCATATTATCAATCATCAACCCATTACTAAATATTTACTCACATCACGGAAAGGATAGGTAGAAATCATGCTAGAAAGAAGTCAAGTACTGATCTGTGGCGGAACAGGGTGCATGAGTTCTCATTCCAAAGAGATCAAGCATCGATTTGAAGAAGTATTGCATACTCTAGAAATGACCGATGAAGTCGGGTTAGTCTTAACCGGCTGTTTCGGGTTATGCGAAAAGGGACCCGTCGTTGTCATTTATCCAGAAGAAACATTTTATACCCATGTGACACCCGATGATGTCAAAGAGATTTGTGAAGAACATCTTCTCAAAGGACGACCTGTCGAAAGACTTTTGGTTAAAGATCCCGTGGATAAAAAGAAAATTAAAAACATGGGACAACTCAAGTTCTATTCAAAACAACGTCGAATTGCCTTAAGAAATTGCGGGAATATCAACCCTATGGTCATCGATGAATATATCGCTAAAGATGGTTATATGGCCTTAGGTAAAGCTTTAACGACAATGACACCTCAAGAAGTCATCGATGAAATGATTAAGTCAGGTCTGCGTGGACGTGGGGGTGGTGGATTCTCCACAGGAAAGAAATGGCAATTCGCAAGAAACTCTGTTTCTGATCAAAAATATGTCATTTGTAACGCGGATGAAGGCGATCCGGGTGCATTCATGGATCGTGCTGTACTCGAAGGTGATCCGCATTCCGTATTGGAAGCTATGGCGATCTGTGGTTATGCCATTGGTGCAAATCAAGGGTATATTTATGTTCGTGCAGAATATCCTGTTGCTGTTGAAAGACTCAATATTGCGATTAAGCAAGCAAGAGAGTATCAACTCTTAGGTCAAAATCTTTTTGGAACAGACTTCAATTTTGATATCGATATTCGTTTAGGTGCAGGCGCTTTCGTGTGTGGTGAAGAAACCGCATTGATCGCATCGATTGAAGGTTATCGTGGGATGCCAAGATTGAAACCTCCATTCCCCGCAGTTAAAGGTCTTTGGGGGAAACCCACCAACGTCAATAACGTAGAAACATTTGCCAATGTTCCAGTCATCTTTCTTAAAGGAGCAGATTGGTTCAAATCGATAGGCACTGAAAAATCAAGTGGAACCAAAGTATTTGCTCTTGGTGGAAAAATTGTCAATACTGGGTTAGTAGAAGTTCCTATGGGCACAACACTGAGAGAAATCGTCTTTGATATCGGTGGAGGAATTCCCAATAAGCGTAAATTCAAAGCGATTCAAACCGGTGGTCCATCGGGTGGATGCATTACTGAAAAGGATCTAGATACACCCATCGATTTCGAAAATTTAACCGCTCTTGGTTCTATGATGGGATCCGGTGGGATGATCATTATGGATGAGGATAATTGTATGGTCGATGTCGCTCGATTCTATCTTGATTTCACTGTGGATGAATCCTGCGGTAAATGTACACCATGTCGTGAAGGAACGCGTCAAATGAAAGCGATCTTGGATCGAATTTGCGATGGTTTAGGTACGATGAAAGATATCGATGAACTCGAAAGACTCGCGAATATGATTAAAGAAACCTCACTTTGTGGACTTGGTCAAACAGCCCCTAATCCAGTATTATCTACACTAAAACACTTCAGACATGAGTATATTGCTCATGTTATCGATAAAGCATGTCCTGCTGGAGTTTGTCGTGAACTGACACACTTTGTCATTGATGACTCATGTGTAGGATGTACAAAATGTGCGAAAAACTGTCCCACCAATGCAATCACGGGTTGGCAAAGACAAAAACATGTCATCGATCTTGATTTATGTATCCGTTGTGGTGCAT
Source organism: Acholeplasma sp. (assembly GCA_003605085.1). Classification (GTDB taxonomy): domain Bacteria; phylum Bacillota_I; class Bacilli_A; order Acholeplasmatales; family Acholeplasmataceae; genus Peloplasma. The sequence goes on from QZKD01000013.1 coordinate 2,224, forward strand.
GTAAGAAGGCATGCCCAGTGGGTGCCATCTCAAGTGTCGCGATTCATCAGGAGAGTCATGTATGAGCAAATTAGTCCATTTGACCATTAATGGTCAACAGATTGAAACATCATCTGAAAAAACAATCTTACAAGCAGCAGAAGAGCATGGAATTTATATTCCTCGTCTTTGTTATTATGAAAAAATACATGAAGAAGGTAACTGTCGTGTTTGTTCAGTCAAAGTGAATGGGCAAAAAAATCTTAAACCTGCGTGTCGAACAAACGTTGATGAAGGCATGAATGTCATCACAGATGATCTTGATGTCTATAATGCCGTGACGATGAACCTAGAGTTGCTCGCTCATAAGCATCATTTTGAATGTTTCAATTGCTCTAGAGAAGATAACTGTGAATTTCTTGATCTCTTGCAACGCTATTCCGTAGAAAATGAACTTACCCATCTTTATGGCTATCATGATGCACCTATCTATTATTCAGATTCAAGTGGAGTCATGACGATTGATAGCAGTAAATGTATTTTATGTGGACGTTGTGTATCCGCATGCCAAGCGTTTACTGGACTCGGTATCTTAAACTTTAATGAACGTGGCTCTGAAACGTATGTGGGTCCCGCTCTATTCCATAATCTTGAAGATGCAGGATGCATCTACTGTGGCAAGTGTATTCAAGCATGTCCCACAGGTGCACTTTCTGAAAAAGATGATATTCGTTTGGTTGAAACTGCCCTTCGTGATCCAAGAAAAACGGTAGTTATTCAAGTTGCTCCTTCCGTTCGCGCGACACTTGGTGAAGAGTTTGGCTATCCTATTGGGACAAACGTTGAAGGCCAAATGTTCGCTGCACTAAAGAAACTTGGGGTCGATGAAATTATGGACACCAACTTTACAGCGGACTTAACGATTCTTGAGGAAGGTACTGAACTCATCAACAGAATTAAGAATAATGGTCCCTTCCCTATGTTTACCTCATGTTCACCGGGATGGGTCAATTACATGGAACTTTATCATCCAGATTTAATTCCCAATCTATCCACATGTAAATCACCTCAACAGATGGCTGGTGCACTCATCAAGACCTATTACGCAAAAGAGCTCAATCTCGATCCTAAAAACATCGTTTCAATTTCCATCATGCCTTGCATTGCCAAAAAAGCAGAAGCAAGACGTCATGATATGGGACGTGAAGGATATGCAGATGTCGATATCGTCTTAACTACTCGCGAACTCGCACGTTTAATTAAGCGAAGAAAAATTGATTTTAATCATTTAGAACCGATCAAACCTTTTGGTGTCCTATCCAGTTATACAGGAGCGGGAACTATCTTTGGTGCAACAGGTGGTGTCATGGAAGCTGCACTTAGAACGGTGACTGAAATTTTAGAGAATAAACCTACACAAATTGACTTTAAAGAATTACGCGGGACTCAAGATATCAAAGAAGCAACCTATCATGTGGCTGGCTTAGATCTCAATGTTGCAGTCATCCACGGTGGATTTGCGATTGGTCAATTCCTTGAAGAAATGAAAAAAGGTCAAAAGAAATACCATTTTATTGAAATCATGGGTTGTACCGGTGGATGTATCAATGGTGGCGGTCAACCGATTGTTCCAGCGTATATCGCTGAGAAAATGGATATCAGAGCACTTAGAGCCAAGGTTCTTTATGATTTAGATCAGGCAACCGAACTTAGAAAATCACATGAAAATCCTTTTGTTATATCACTCTATGAAAAGTTTTTAGGCCATCCAAATTCGCATCTTGCCCACAAGTTATTACATACCCATTATGAAAGACGTGAACCGTATCAAAACATTTAGTTTCAAATTAAGTTTATCCATCTTCCTTATGTCAATCCTCATGGTAAGTCTTTTTGCCTGTTCGATTAAGGAAGAAGCGATGAGCATCATCGTTCCACAAGGTAGTCCTACCTTGAGTGTTTTAGGATTAGATGAAGATTATTACTATATCAATATCGTCAATGGTCCTGATCCTTTAGTTGCTGCTTTTGGATCGGGGTCACATGATGCGATTATCGCACCGACCAATCTTGGGGCAAAATTTTATCAATCCAGTGATGAATACCTTCTATTGGGTGTTATTGGACTTGGAAATTATCATCTTGTATCACAATCATTTACCGATGAATCCTTCGATCAACTAAGTGATCAAGAGATCATTGTTTTTGGTCAGAACCAGACATCAGATATCATTGTTCGTCATCTTCTAGAAGAAACAGGTATTAATGCGACGCTCAGCTATGTTGATTCTGTCGCATCTGCTACGGCAACTTTTCTTCTTGATCCCTCAAAGATAGTCTTGGTTGCTGAACCATCCCTTAGTCTTATCAAAGCACAAATTCCAAACCTTATCACGATTGATTTGAATGAAGTTTATCAATCGTATCATGAAGGGTTGGACTTTCCCCAAGCTTCACTTTTTGTCAGAAAGAATACATCAGATGAGAGAAAAGAACGACTGATCAATGACATAATGGCTAGTGTTGCTTTTCTTCATAATGAAAAAGACGAAGCCGCACAAAAAGGTGTAGATAAAGGGATTCTTTCAGAGATAGATATCTTAAGTCAAGCGATCGATGGTAGTCATATTTCATTTATTTTGTCTATGGATGCAAAACCCATGATTGAGGTCTATTTTAATCTTATTTTAGCCATGAATCCCAATCTTATTGGTGGCTATATCCCCAATGATGACTTTTATATGGAGTAGAACATGAAAACATGGTGGACAGTATCATCACTAATTTCCATCATCTTCATCTGGTTTATCATCAGTTTGGTGATTAACCATCCTTTAGTGCTCCCATCCCCTATGACCGTAGGAGAAGCATTTTTAAAGATGCTCATAAAAACCGAAACATGGTTGATCTTAGGACGTACATTATTCAGACTACTTCTTGCTATTGCACTCTCAGGTTGTTTAGGTATCCTCCTTGGTTCGCTTGCTGGATTATCCCCAAAATTTTCATGGATTATACGTCCCTATGTGTCTATATTTCGTACCATACCTGTGATCAGTATCATCGTCATTCTTCTTATTCTCATCGGTTATACATTGACTCCATATTTGATCACTTTTCTGATGGTATTTCCCATCATCTATCAAGCAGCATATGAAGGCATCACGCATATCGATCAGGCTTATTTAGATATCTATCGTTTAGAAACACATGCACCTCACTTAGCATTTAAAGATCTTTATTATCCCTTAATGAGACCTTATATCATTTTAGGATTTCTACAGTCCATAGGACTGGGATTAAAAGTTCTTGTCATGGCAGAGTATTTATCTCAAACACAAAACTCTGTGGGTAATGAGCTATATTTAGCCAAAACCTATCTTGATTATTCAACCGTCTTTGCATGGACGATCATGCTCATTCTTATCGCACTTAGTCTAGAGCACTTGATCTATCGATATAAAGCATCGATTGAAAATTAACAGTATATTTTGCTAAAAAAAAGAATAGATAACACAAAAATACATATTTCAAAGTTACTTCAGAATTTTGTTTCTATATATGTTGACAACCCATAGTGAATCATATATAATACAAGTGTTTCACCCACCTTTAGTGTGGTGAGACCCGTGAATTGGTCCTAATGTCTACATCCCCCCCAGGCATTAGGACTCTTTTTTTATTCATTTTTATATGGTACAATGAAAGAAAAAACGAGGTCAAGACAATGGCAGTAATGGATGTAACTCTGTATTCGGATGCTTTGGGATTTAATACCCATGTACGCATCATTTTTCCGCAAGATATCAAAAAAAATGAAAAACTTCGTGTTCTTTATTTATTACACGGATATATGGGCGATTATACCGATTGGTCTCGCTTTACCTCAATTGAACGCTATAACTGGCCTTATCGTTTTGTTATCGTCATGCCTAGTATTCACAATAGTTACTATACAGATGCTAAATTTGGTCTAAATTTTTTTACTTTTGTTGCAAAAGAACTCCCTTCGTTCATTCAATCCTATCTTCCTGTCTCAATGAAAAGAGAAGATACCTTTGTTGCAGGTTTATCCATGGGAGGGTATGGTGCATTAAAAATTGCTTTAACGTATCCCGACAGATACGCAAAAGCAGCATCTTTATCAGGTGCACTTGATATCGACGATATTCAATCGTATTCGAAAGGAACACCTCGTGAACCTTGGTTTCTTGCTATTTTCGGTGAAAATTCTGCAAGAAATACTGGAAATGATTTAAATTATCTTGTTAAAGATGCTCTCGATAAAAAGAAAATATTACCCGATCTATTCATCGGTTGTGGGACCGAAGATTTCCTTTATCAGATCAATTTAGATTTTAAAGCCTTTTTAGATCAACATCATGTGTCCTATACATACCATGAATCCAAAGGAGATCACAGTTGGGCATTCTGGGATGAATATATACAAAAAGTCTTAGCATGGATATAAAAAAAACCAGGTTGCCCTGGTTAAGATAGCTCGCAAGAGCTATTATTTTTGTGCCCATGTGACGAAACTTGGAAATACTTTACGCCAAGCGAGTTCATTATGTACATCCTCAGTCTCTATGTAGAAAATATCTTTTATTCCTTTGTCTTTAAGTAAATCTCTTAGGCGTCTGCTATTATCAAGATAGAGTTGATTGAAACTAAGATCATTTGGATTAGAGGTCTCATGTGAACCCACTGAAATAAAAAAGCGTTGTGAGGAATCATGAACATGATCACCGATATATCTTAAAAATTCAGGTTCATTGAACCAAGAAGCGAGTGAAAAAATTCCTGCAATGGAAAATATGTCTGGATATTTTGCAGCGATATATGCTGAAATATAACCTCCCATTGAACTTCCCGCAATCATACGATTTTGAGCACTTTTTTTAGTGGGGTAGTGATGATCGATATAAGGGACAACCTGCTCACTGACCCATGATGCATAGATATCACCCAAACCACCCATATCAATGGCTGTAATTTTTCTGACATCAGGTACACTTTTCCAAGGTGAATACTCAAAAAACCTTAAATCCGAGTTATCCAAACCGACGACGATAAGATCAGTGATTTTCAAATCCTCTATAATTTCTTTGATTCCCCAGGAATGTCCCCCATAGGCGATGTGATCATCAAATAAGTTTTGACCATCGTGCATATAAAGTACACGATAAGTTCGATTAACCTCTTCAAAGTCATCAGGTAGCAAAATGCGGATCGTTCTGGGATAGGGTTCCGTAGGAATCGGTAGGGTAGTTATTCTTACTTTCATAGATATGACCTCCTTTTTTATTGTATCATGCTTTACACTCATTTTAGGAGGGGTGATTTTTTTCTTCTGTGATAAAATAAGATTGGGAGTTGATGCTATGGGATATAACGAATATGCACATACAAAACATAAGATCAATCGTTTAGGCTTTGGTGGTTGGCAATTAGGAAACACCGAGTTTTGGGGATACATGGCGATTGAAGATGGTGTTGAACTCGTTCAACATGCGATTAAGCGTGGGATCAATTTTTTCGATACTGCTCCTGGATACGCTTCTGGACTCAGTGAAACCATCCTTGGTATGGCCACTAAAAATCTCCGTTCAAAAGTAGTGATTAATACAAAATTAGGACATACAGCCGATGGAGAAACGGATTTTTCTGTCTATTCATTAAGAAAACAAATCGAAGATTCCCTCGAACGTTTACAAACGACATATCTTGATAGTGTCATTCTTCATAATCCTGGGTTTGATATCCTTGAAGGAAAAACACAACACGTACAAGAATTAAAAGCATTGAAAGAAGAAGGACTTATTCGTGCTTTTGGTGTATCGATCGATACTTATGAAGAACTAGATACTGTCATTCATCATCTTGATGTAGATGTTGTCGAAATTCTATTTAATATCTTTTTCCAAGAACCTGCAAAACTATTTAAAAAAGCAGCCAAAAAAGGAATTTCTCTGATTGCGAAAGTCCCTCTTGATTCGGGGTGGCTTACGGGGAAATATGACGAAAATTCAGAATTTACAGGTATTCGTATGCGCTGGGATGATCAAACCATTGAAAGACGAGCTCAACTTGTTGCAAACCTCAAGGAAATGACCAAAGAGGAGAATCTCACCAAATATGCGATTGCCTTCATCCTGTCGTTTCCCGAAATCACTGCAGTTATTCCTGGAATGCGTACCATCGACCAGGTAAACGATCATCTTGCGAATGCAGATTTCAAGTTAACTCAAGCATTAAAAGATCAGTTTATTAAACTGTATGAGACAAAGATTAAAGATGAGCCACTTCCTTGGTAAAAAAGTTCAGCGATGAACTTTTTATTTTTAATGTGCCTTTTTGAAAATTATTTATGATATCGTTTATAATAAGAAGAGAATACATGAGGTGTCTATGGGAACGATTATCAATGCAGCTGCCATTGTTGTAGCGAGTTTTCTAGGAGTGTTTTTTAAAAAAGGTTTACCTGAAAAGATGCAAAAAGCAGTCATGGTTTCTTTAGGATTAGGACTTACTGCACTCTCTTTAGGATGGTTTCTTCAAGATTTTTTTATTGTGAACAGTTCAGGAATCACCACTCAGTATGATCTTTTAGTGATCATCTCTTTAGTTGTTGGTGTCCTTATTGGTGAATGGATCGATATCGATCATCGCTTAAATACATGGGCAGAAAATTTTGAAAAAAAGCATAATCTTCCTCCTTTGGCACGTGGATTTATTGCTGCTACTATGATTTTTTGTGTAGGAGCCATGGCCATTGTCGGTTCTATAAAAGATGGACTTTCTGGAGATATCACAACACTACTTATCAAAAGTGCATTAGACTTTGTGACAGCGATGATTTTAGCTTCTGTCTTAGGTATAGGTGTTGCCTTTTCAGCGATCAGTGTTCTCATCTATCAAGGGTCGATTACTCTTTTAGCAATGATAGGGGGAGATTTATTATCTGCGGAAATTATTCAGACAATGTCCATGGTAGGAAACATCTTATTGATCGCCATTGGTATCAACTTTATGGAACTTAAACGTATTAAGGTAGCCAATATGTTACCCGCTTTATTGATTCCAGTTCTCTATTTTGTGATTATGTCGTTTTTCTAGGAGGATATCATGGCTGAACTTAAAACAATACCACAAGATACTCCTGTCACGGATTATCTCAATGGACTATCTCTTGAAAAGAAAATGGATGCACAAAAATTAATTGCGATGATAGAAAAAATCACGCATGAAAATGCTGTCATGTGGGGAACATCCATCATCGGTTTTGGTCAGAAACGATTTAAATATGCCAGTGGTCGTGAAATTGATTATTTTCTTTTGGGCTTTTCCATTAGAAAACAAGCCATCACGCTATATTTAACGATTTCGACCAATCAACATGATTTCACACATCTAGGTCCTCACACCAAAGGTGTGGGATGCCTCTATATAAAAAAATTGGCTGATATTAACTTAAACGAGTTGCATCGTATTTTGGAAGCTTCATGGATTGAGGCAAAAAAGGCATGATCGCATGCCCGATTTGTGAATGCCAAACAACGATTCCATGGGTTCATCCAAAACGAAAGACAGTCTATCATCAATGTCATCAGTGTGAAGCTATCTTTATGGATCCAAAAGAATACCCTTCGAAAGAGATTGAATTAAAAAAATACCTGGAACATGAAAATGACATCACGAATGAGGGATATGTAAATTTTCTAGAAAATTTTATTGATGCAGCTGTTCATCCATATCTTCAATCAGGTTCCATCCTCGATTTTGGATCAGGACCTAACCCAGTGCTATCTGTACTTTTGAAACGTCGGGGATACCATGTGGCTATCTATGATCCATTTTTTCATCGCGACATGGATATAAGTCTAAAGTATGATATGATTACAGCGACTGAAGTCATCGAACACTTTCATAATCCGATTGTATCGTTTAAGGAAATGATTGATATGCTGAAACCTGAAGGTTACCTTTCCATCATGACCCTTTTTCACCACAATGATATGGATCACTTTAAAGATTGGTTTTATCAAAGAGATCCCACCCATGTGATTTTTTATCGACCTAAAACATTATCGTTCATCGCAGATAAACTTGAACTCATCCTTATCGAACATAATGATTATCGCTATGCAGTATTTCAGAAACGAACAAAGTGAGGTGCCTTATGAATAAAGTGGCTGTAGTTACTGGTGCAACGTCTGGGATCGGGCGTGCCAATGTTGAATTATTACTCAAAGACAATATCGATGTCATCGGACTCGCACGAAGTGAAAAACGGGCAGAAGAACTAAAAATAAGTTTTTCTGATTTAGAAACATCGGCAAAACTACATATCGTCATGGGGGATTTATCTTCTAACCAAAAATCAAAAGATGCTTTAAAGAACATTCAATATGTTCTCAACAAGCATTATCAAGGACGCCTTGATATTCTCATGAATATTGCAGGAATCGTCTCATCGGGATTGCATGTCAATGAAGATGGCAATGAACTCACGTTTGCAACCAATCATTTGTCGGTTTTTATTCTCACTCTAGGATTAGTATCATACTTAGAAAAATCAACGAATCCTAGAATATTAGTGGTCAGTTCACTGTCCCATTATCGCGCATCCATCAATTTCAACAATCTTCAAAATAAAAAATGCTATAACATATTAAAAGCGTATAAACGTTCAAAATTATATAATGTCTTTTTCGTCAAAGCATTTGCAAGAAAATATCCTCATTTACCTATTTTTGCGATTGATCCAGGTTTAGTCAAAACTGAAATAGGATTAAAGAATACTTCCAAGCTTGCAGGTAAAATATGGCTATGGCGAGTCAGTAAAGGAACAGATGCCATCTATCCCGCTTCATTTATGGCAAAAATAGCCATAGATCAAGACTATGTGACTCAAACAGGTTTGTATTTTAAAGAAGGTATTCCCAAAAAATCGAATCCCATTACGTATAATGAAACCTATCAAGAGCGATTATGGGATATCACCAAAGAACTTGTAAAATCATAGCGATTATTATCAAAAGTTCCATCCTTTTTACCTTTATTTTTGATATAATCATGAGTGGTTCCTATGAGGTGTCCCCATGATCAAAAAACCAGAGCTTCTAGCACCAGCTGGAAGCAAAGAATCCCTTATCGGCGCAATCAATGCTGGTGCTAACGCAATCTATCTTGCTGGCAAGCGTTTTGGTGCACGTGCCTATGCTAATAATTTTGATGAAACATCACTCATCGATATGATTCACTATGCACATCTGCGTGGTGTTTTTGTCTATGTAGCAATCAATACGGTGATCTTTGATGATGAGGTTGATGATCTTTTAAACTATGCAGATATGCTTGCGAATCATCATGTCGATGCATTTATCATGCAAGATTTGGGCATGATTGATCTTTTTTTTCAAAGATATCCTCATGTTGATATTCACGTCTCAACACAAGCAAATACCCACACACTAGATCAAGTCTTATGGTTAAAATCACGTGGTGTAAAACGAATTGTCATGGCGCGTGAAACATCCCTTGAAGTGATTAAAAGAATCAAAAAACATGTCGATATCGAACTTGAAGTCTTCATTCATGGCGCATTATGTGTTTCTTATTCTGGTCAATGTTTAATGAGTTCAATGATCGGTGGTCGTTCCGGAAATCGTGGAGAATGTGCCCAACCATGTCGTTTACCCTATGTGTTATATAAAGAAAATCAAAAAATTTCAGATAGTTCTTATCTGTTATCAACCAAAGACCTTATGACATTAGATCATTTGGATGATCTCATCGATGCCAATATCGATTCTTTAAAAATTGAAGGCCGGATGCGCAAGCCGGAGTACGTTATTCAAACCGTGTTATCGTACCGAAAAGCACTCGATGCAGCATGGATGAAAAAGAAAGCAGTTCTTGATGAAGATATTTTACGTTTGAAACAAGTCTTCAACCGTGAATATACCAAAGGATATCTTTTTGACGAGGAGCCCAATCAAATCAATCAAGATTTTAGACCGAATCACATGGGAATCCCTGTCGGTGAAGTGATCGACATGAAAGATCATAAAGCGATCATTAAACTAAGTGATCGATTGTCCGTGAATGATGGCTATCGTATCGTAGGGAAAAAAGATGTAGGCAATATCGTTTCCCGCATTTTGATGGGAAATACACTTGTCAAAACCGCAGAAAAAGGATCGATCATCAAACTCGACTTACAAGAAGATGTCTATGTCGGATCTTTAGTCTTAAAGACTTTAGATAATGGGTTAGAAGAAAGTTTAAAGCGTTATCTAGATCCCAATTATAAACTCATTTCCCTAAGTGGAAAAGTGTATGCTTATATGAATCAACCTTTACGTTTTGAAATCACAGATGGTATAAACCAAGTGAATCTGAGTTCAGAAGATATTTTAAGTGAAGCTAAAAGTGCACCCTTATCCAAAGAAAAATTAGCTGATCAAATGAGTAAGTTGGGATCCACTCCTTACGTGATGACCAATTTAGAGATTTTAACTGATGAATCATCATTTTTACCTATGTCAAGTCTTAACGAGGTTAGACGAAAAGCCATTGATGAGTTAAGTCAACTTCGCATAAATAGACAACCACAAAGTATTCTTACTTTCTCAAATATACCTATAGAAAATCAAAAAATTCATCCTCATCTATGGGCTGTAAAGGTCAGAACCATCGATCAATATGAAGCTGCAAAACTTAAACAAGTTCCCATCATTTATGTAGAAGATATCCTTGATTTTAAGGATGATTCAATCATTCCTGTGAAAAAAAGAATTCAAACCATCGAGTCAACCATTCAAAAAGAAGCGCTCATTCAAGATATAGGACTCCTTTATCGTTATAAAGATCACGATTTAATCACCGATGAAGCACTCAATGTCACCAACAGTCATACAGTGCATCTTCTTCACACATATGGAGCCAAGCGCATTACTCTATCTCCTGAAGTATCCAAGCAACGTATCGAAAGTCTCTATCAAACCTTTGAAAAACAGTTTGGTTACACACCGAATTTAGAACTTGTGGTCTATGGGCATGAAGAGTTGATGATTACCAAATATTGTCCGATAGCCAAGACGTACAAGACAAAACCTCATTGCCATTTATGTGAGATAAAACAATACTATCTAGAAGATCGTATGGGATTACGTTTCCCACTCATCAATGATGGTCACTGTAATCTTCGTCTTCTACATTCTAAACCACTCAATCTATTTTCATATCTCTATGATATGCAATTATTACCTCTCACATATCGCCTAAACTTCACCATCGAATCTAGAGAAGAGGTCGAAGCGATAATTGATCAGTTCATCCAATCACGCGCAACGCGACAAGATGTGATCAACAAAAAGACAACTACAGGACGTTTTATCGCTTAAGGAGGCCAAAATGGATCTTCAAAAACGCATGAAAATCGGTTTTTTCATCGATGCGTTTTTTCCAATGATTGACGGAGTCATCATGGTCGTAGACCAGTATGCAAAACATCTCAGTGAGATTGCAGATGTCTATGTGTTTGCTCCTAGATCTGAAGATAAGACGTATCAAGATCCATCGTATTATCACGTGTTAAGAAGTAGACATCTTCATATTCCTTTTACGGATTATGATTTATCGTTACCACTTCTTGATTTTTCCTTTCGCAAGCAGTTAAATGCCATTGATCTTGATATCGTGCATATTCATTCTCCATTTACCATGGGGAAAATGGGAATAACCTATGCAAAAAAGCGAGGTATTCCAATTATTGGAACACTCCATTCACAATATCAAAAAGATCTTTATGAACGCACAAAGTCGAAAGTACTTACGGAACTTGCAGTTAAAGAAATTATTAACACGTTTAATCGCTGTGATGAATTATGGGCAGTCAATCAAGCGATCTCAAATCTCTATTACTCCTATGGCACCAATCGTCTTCCTCTAGTGATGGAAAATGCGACAGATCTGATACCCTTAAGCGATATAAAAGCATCCAATCTGTTAAAACTAAATTATCAAATCAAACCCCTTGAAAAAGTCTTATTATATGTTGGAAGACTTGATGCGGTAAAAAACTTAGATTTTCTCATGCTTTCCCTTTATACTTTACGTCTAAAAGGTTTCTCTTTTAAGATGATTTTTATCGGTAGTGGTCCACATGAAGAAACGCTTAAAAAATCAACGAAAAAATTTGGTCTAAATGATTATGTTTTATTTTTGGGGAAAATCACAGACAGACAGAAAATGGCATCCCATTTTGCGATGGCAGACCTCTTCCTATTTCCATCAATATATGATTCCTCATCATTGGTCCAAATCGAAGCTGCTAGTCAAAAAACCCCAACGTTATTCATTGATGGGACAGCCACATCATCCATGATCACAGATAAGGTGAATGGCTACCTATCCAAACAAGACCCCAAAGTTTATGCAGAAACGATCATCCAAATTTTTAAGCTGCCCAAACTTCATCAAAAGGTGAAAGAGGCTGCATTTCATGATCTCTATAAGACATGGGATGTTGTCAGTAAACATGCTTATCAAAGATACCAAACAATGATAAAAAAGGAACTCGACTGAGTTCCTATTCTTTATGTGTTCCATCACAAAACGGTATGTGTTTCGATTTTTTACATCCGCATAAATAATAGAACCCATCAACTTCAACAGAAAATTTTAAAGGAGTTTCTTCGGTGTATCGATGACTTTTTTGATCACAAAATGGTTGCGTATCACTTTTACCACAGCGACAAAAGAAATACTCTGTTTTCCCTTTGAGTTCAACACGATACGGGTGACGCGTGATTGAAAATCCATGGCGCATATTGATCCCTCCATACTTATTATATGATGATAATCGTGATCAAGCAACTAATGAATGGTGCATACAGTCATTTTTTCAAGTATAATGGGATTGAGGTGTTACTTTTGAACGATAATTTACTAAAGCGATTAGATCAAATAGGCAATAGCTTAGCTAAGTATCCAAAAACATTAGCTTTGATTGGACATGGATCTGTTGGTGTGGAATTATCACGCCTAGATCTATTTTCAGATCTGGATTTTTTTGTTGTTGTGGAAGATGATCAAAAGAATACGTACATCGACTCATTGTTTTGGCTTGAAGAAGTTCATCCCTTAGCGTATCGTTTTAAAAATACAAACGACGGCTATAAGTTTATGTTTTCTGATGGTATTTATGGTGAGTTTGCTGTTTTTGGACGTAGTGAAATGGCACATGTCACCCAAAATGAGGGTCGTATTGTTTGGAAAAGGGAAGATTATGAAGAACCACATCTTTTGGATAAAAAGGGAAACATATCGCTAATCGAGTATGATGATGCAGATTTTAGGATCAATGAAGCGTTAACCAATCTCTATGTAGGACTTCTTAGAGCCCAACGGGGAGAAAAGCTTTCTGCTTTACGTTTTATTGAATCCTATGCGTTTTCAAATCTGATGTCAGTTCTTCATTTGTTCATTAAAGAAGAACCTGTGCTAAAAGATCCTTTCAATTTGGAACGACGCTTTGAACATAGATATCCATCACTTCAAAAACAACTTGAAAAAATGCTTCAAGGATATGCCCATCTCGCCTTATCTGCAGAAGCAATATTGGACTATATCCTTACCATTTATCCAGCAAATATAGCATTTACAAAAGAGATTCGTGTTCAAATAGAAAAATTAAAGGTGTTAGAAAGCAAGTAATTGAGAACTTTAAGGAGGTATGTCTATGATAAGAAAAATAGCAAAGATAACATTAATTGCTGTTTTATCATTAGTTGCATTGGTTGTGATCATTATTTCTCGTCTTTTTTCGGTGAAGATTTTTGATTCAATCGTTCAAACTCAACACATGAAAAGACTTGATGAGATGTATAGTGATAGTCTTTATGTGGAGATTAACGATGAACAATTTGTGGATTTTGACCTTTATGATCCCAACATTAAACTCAATGATATCCAAATATTAGCTAGTCATAACAGTTATAAAGGGATGAGCACATCACTCGGCCGTCTTTTTGTTGGACTGGGAGATTCATTTGATGAAGCTCGGGCACTAAAGTATAGTTATCAATCCATTACAGATCAACTAAAACTAGGTATTCGTAGTATGGAATTTGATCTTAGAAAACGAAAAGATTCATTTATGCTCACGCATGTCCCACTCGTCGATAATTCCAGTGTAGCTCCTAATTTTGCACTGGCACTTGAAGAAATCAGACTATATTCTGAACATAATCCCGTGCATATTCCTATCATCATCCTCATGGAAGTCAAAACCGATTGGATGATTCTTGATCATGCACTACAAAATATTGAAACAGAAGAATTGCTTCAACTCGACGCACTCATTAAAGAAAAACTGGGCGATCACCTTTTTCAACCGGCGGATTTAATGGTAGATGATCTTACGGTCCAAGAAACCATCACCACACTTGGGTGGCCAAGTATAGAAGAGATGTTAGGGAAAGTCATCATTGTTTTACATCCGAATAACTATAACGACCGTTATCTGGCTTTAGATCCAACCATGGAATCACAAGCGATGTTCATTGGATCCTATGCAGATGACTTGAATCATGATTATACTTCATTTATTGTCCATAACAATGTGGATGTTGAATCCATAGCATCACTCATTGAGCAGGGGTATATCGTTCGTACTCGTATCGATGATTCATTGGCATTTGATCAAAATCGCTACATGGCAGCACTCGCAAGTGGTGCACAGATTCTTACTTCTGATTTCACATCAGGTAGAAAAGATTTAAATGAAGCTGATATGATTGATCTTGGTGGTTATATGATCATTCGTTTTAACCCTTAGGAGGTTACCATGAGTTATCAATCAAAATTTCAAAATAAAGATTTAGATTTACTCTTTGATGGCATTTTATCTTTAGAAAACAAAGAGGAATGTTATCGCTTTTTTGAAGATCTCTGTACCATTAATGAGCTACAAGATCTTGGACAGCGCATAAGGGTTGCCCTGATGCTCGATGATCATGTATCTTATGCCCATATCACAGAGAAGACGCACGCATCAACAGCCACCATATCACGAGTGAATCGTGCACTTTCGTATGGAGCCGATGGGTATAAGCTCATTTTAAAAAGAATTAAGAAATAATGAATGATGGGTCATTCCATCATTTTTTATCTTGCTAATCTACTGATTTCGACGTATAATAGTGTTTACCATCTTTAAGAAGGGGAAATATATCATGCAAACACAAAACGCAGATGCCAATCGTTTAAATGATCTTGAAAAATACGATATGGTTGTTAAAAGATTAGAAGCTCGGGGTGTCATCCTCGAAGATATGGCACAAATCACTCTTGATCTTCAAATGAAATATATACCACAGCTTACGTTTGAACTCTGTTTGGAACATGTCAAGAGAGTGGTGATGAAGCGTGAAGTTCAACATGCTGTTTTGACAGGACTAGAGCTTGACATACTCGCAGAACAAAATAAACTTTCAGAACCTTTACTCTCCATGCTCAACAATGACTATGGACTTTATGGTATTGATGAAGTCTTAGCACTATCGATTGTGAATGTGTATGGTTCGATAGGTTTTACCAATTTTGGGTATGTCGATAAGACAAAACCGGGAATTATCGGTCGCTTGGATGCAGAAGGGAAAAAAGAGGGTCGTTGTAATACCTTTTTAGATGATATTGTAGGTGCGATTGCAGCCGCTGCAGCATCCTCAATTGCCCATCGTTTTGCTAATCTCTAAAGGGGAAATCCCCCTTTTTATTTTCAAAAAGGAAGAAATCCCCATTTTTTTTATTCTTAATCGGCTATAATAAAATTATGAGTTCATTATAAAAGGAGAAGTGTTCACGTGCCATCCTTAGCGTATCAAGATCTTATCATCAAAATAACAGAGACATTGATTGATACAAGCACTGATCATTTTTTTAGTGCGATCAAAGAAACTTTAGGTGATGTATCACTTTTTTATCATGTAGATCGAGCATCGATCATGATTTATGATGAATCCATGTCTTCAATGAAGTTAAGTGTTCAATGGGCAGAGGTCGGTGTCATGACGCGAAGCACATCCACATATATGTTTCATCAAAAGGATCATTTTTCTTGGATTGCCCTTCACAATGAGGGAAAAATCGTCTGGATTCAAGACACTAATCAAATCATTTATGATGAATCCAAACATTTTTTTCTTGATTTTTTGACGAAATCTGCGATGATGATACCCCTGCTTCACGAAAGCAGATGTTTTGGTTTTCTCCTTTTGGAAAATGTTTTAAAGATTAATGATGATTTAAACATAAGAAAACCAGAATTAGCATTGGTTGCAAAACTTTATCAAGATGCATTTTATCGACAAAAAGCTCTATTATCAAACAAGAATAGTCTGTCATACATTCAAACCAATTTCATGCAAAATATGTCTCATGAAATGAAAACTCCACTCGGTGGTATACACCATGCGCTTTATCTTCTTTCCACAACCCATTTAACAGAAGAGCAAAAATCTTATGTCAATCTTGGCCAAGAAGCTAGTGATGGCTTAAATAGCCTTATGGATCACTTACTCGATATAACTCCATATGAATCTGAGACTAAACTTGAATCCTATGCTTTCAATATGGAAGAAGAGGTTTTAAGAATTCACCGCAGTTTTAAACGTGTTTTAGATCAAAAAGGGCTTGATTTCTTGTTCAATTATGATTATCAAATCAACTATGATTTAGTTGGAGATGTCATCAAACTCAGACAAATTCTCACCCAACTTATCGATAATGCGATCAAGTTTACTACTAAAGGGAGTATCACGTGTGATATATTACGCATATCCGAGGATCCACATATCCTGCGGATACAGATTAAAGATACCGGAATAGGGATTGTTCCAGAGCACATGGAACAACTCTACGATTCATTCTTTCAGGCAGACATCTCACGGAGTCGTCGTTATCAAGGTGCTGGATTAGGACTTCCTATTGTCAAGCGTTGGGTTGATCTCATGGGTGGTAAAATTGATGTTTCTAGCACATTAAACCAAGGGTCTATCTTTGGAATTGACATCCCCATTAAAAAGGGAAACCCCCTTGATTTTTCTGAAATTCATCAAAAACATGTTCTATGGATGAAAGATCAACATCATCATCATCCACTCATTGATGCATTATCTTCTATGGGTATGAAAGTGTATACGAAAGAAGATATCAAAGAGAATAAAGTAGATCTTATTTTACTGGATCAAAAAATCAAAACCATGGAAGAAATCGATATATATAAAGAACAATTTGGTTCATCATCCTGTTTGATGATGGTGTTTGATCATGACATCTTAAAGCAATCAAAGAAAATCGATATTGTGGTGGAATCTCCGTTTTCTCGCATCGCACTCATGCATAAACTCATTCACGTTGAGCAGCAAATGACTAAGGATAGTGACGAAACATCGTATGGAGTAATCCTTCACGGAACAGCATTGGTTGTGGATGATAATAGACTCAATCGTATCGCACTAGAATCGATTCTCATGAAAGAAGGAATCGATGTTCTTCTTGCTGAAAGTGGTGAAAAAGCGATTGAAATGGTGAAAAAAGAAAACATTGATCTCATATTGATGGATATTCAAATGCCAGTGATGGATGGTATAGAAACGACACGAAGAATTCGCTCTCTTGGGAAAAAATATGAAAAAATTGCCATTGTTGCAGTGACTGCAAATGCGTATTTTAATGATTATGATATGCTTAAGTCAGCCAAAATCAATGATGTCATTTTTAAGCCCATCCATATGGATCATTTAAAACAAATTTTACGCAAGTACATGCACACACATGATGTTTTACACGTTCCTGATGATTTATTCATCTGGGATGAACATGATTTTAATACCCGTTTTGAAGGATCAGAAAGCATTGCTTCGGAAGTTCTTACCATCTATTTAAAAGAGTATGAAAAGGATTTAAAACATATCGAGTCTGCCATATTAATGAACAAAAAAGATGAGATTATCCAAGCTGTTCACTATTTTAAAGGATCGGTTTCGTATGTGAGTGGTAAACGAGCGGAGTGGGTATTAAATCATATGCTTGAAGAAGCGAAACAAGATCATCTTTTACACATGGAAGACAACATGAAAATCTTAAAAGATGAAATTGATCAACTCGTTCGTCATATTATACATGTTCATGCTTGAAAAATGATAGGCTTAACAATCTATGGTAAACTATCATTGGGTGATAAAATGAACAAAGATGAATTAAAGAAAAAATTAACACCGATCCAATTTTATGTTACACAAGAAAATGGAACAGAAAAACCTTTTCAAAACGAGTTTTGGAACCATAAGGAAAAAGGACTTTACGTCGATATAGTCTCTGGAGAACCACTTTTCAGTTCTGAGGATAAGTTTGATAGCGATTGTGGTTGGCCAAGTTTTGCAAAACCGATTAAATCATTAACATCAAAAATGGATCGTACGTTTGGTATGCTCCGTACCGAGGTAAGAAGTAAAGAAGCGGACAGTCATTTGGGACATCTCTTCAATGATGGTCCAAGAGAACTTGGTGGCTACCGATATTGTATTAATTCTGCAGCACTACGATTCATTAAAGTCGAAGATTTAGAAAAAGAAGGTTATGGAGAGTATCTATCCCTTTTCAAGAAATAAGGAAGTATCATGGCATATCATATTGATCCTGAATTACTTATATTGAAACCACTTAAATTTACTCGCTACACAAAAGGTCGTCGGATGACCGCGAACATGGTATTCAACCTGACGATGTTTTTTACACGCACCAGAAAAGAAATACGTAAAAAAGACTTTATCATTCGTGGCTATAATCACATGAAGATTAAAGTCACTCTTTATGAGAAAAAGGATCTTCAAGGTATCAAGCCAGGGCTTTTATATATTCATGGGGGCGGCTTTCAAATGGAAGGTACTCCCGTTCATATCGGTATGCTACAAAGTATTATTATGGAAACCAATCAACGCGCAGTCTACGTACGTTACCATCTCGCTCCTAAGTATCCGTTTCCAGTAGGATTATTTGACTGTTACCACGCATTGCAATGGATTAAAGAACACGCAGATTTTTTAAAGATTGATCCCAATGATCTCTCTGTTGCCGGTGATTCAGCAGGAGGAAATCTTGCCACAGCAGTCACATTACTCGCAAGAGATTATGATGGTCCCAAAATCAAGCGTCAAATGCTACTATATCCCGTCATTGATGTTTTACAAAATACACCATCCATGAAAGAATACTTTGATACACCGATGTGGAACTCTATACTCAATAAAAGTATGTGGGAACTCTATTTAAAAAATGGAGATCTGGGAATGATTGAGTACGCATCACCATCACTTGCTAAGTTGCACAACCTTCCTAGAGCCTACATTGAAACAGCGCAGTTCGATTGTTTAAGAGATGAAGCCATTGATTATGCAAGACGTTTAAGTGAAGCAGGTGTTCCTGTTAAGGAATATCATACACTGAAGACGGTTCATGGCTACGATGCAGTTTTTTATAGTAAGTTAGTAAAATCCATGATACAAAAGAGAATTCAATTTTTGAGGGGCGACGATGAGAAAAATTGAGATCGATCGATGGAATCGAAAAGAAACATATTTATTCTATAAAGATATCGATGTACCGATGTACATGATGACATTTCAACTGGATGTCACACACTTTTACCAAGAAATCAAGAAGAGACAACTCTCATTCTATTTAAGTTTTATGCATCTGGTCATGGGTGAAATGAATAAGATTGAAAACTATCGTTATCGGTTTCTTGATGGTGAACCCTACCTTGTTGATCGAATTCATCCATCCTATACCGATCAGATTGAAGATTCAGATCAATTTAAGATTGTCACTGTAGACTATGAGGATGATTTAATCACCTTTATCCATCAAGCGAAAGAAGTTTCAAAAAAACAAGGAAAAACTTTCATCGATTTGACCCAAGAAGTGCGTCAAGATCTTGTCTATATTACGACATTTCCTTGGGCGAGTTTTATGCAAGTCTCTCATGCACATAGGATTGATAATAAAGATGCTATCCCTCGCGTCGCTTGGGGTAAATTTGAATTGATCAACCAAAAATATATCATGCCTTTTGCGATTGAATCCCACCATGCCTTTGTGGATGGACGTCATGTCGGTATGTTAATTCAAAATCTACAAAATGCGATTCATGATTGGAAATGACCTCAATTGAGGTCTTTTTTATAGATTTTCTACTTGCTATTTAGAGAACATTCAATCAACATGATGTCTTTCATGCATGATTTTCATGGAAAGATAAGATGAAAATAAGCCAAAGAAACGATGATACCTTTCTTCAAAAATTTATATGATAAATCATATAACGTATGTTATAATATGAGATGTAAGCGCTTTAAGAAATTGAAGGGAGAATAACATGAGCGATTTCAAGCATTTTGAGTACATGGCTAAACACCGGTACGAACAAGTCGTCTATTTTTATGATAAGACGACAGGACTTAAAGGCATTACCTGCATACACAACACCACATTAGGTCCAGCCCTTGGTGGAACTAGACTGTGGAATTATGCGAGCGAAGAAGAAGCGGTCATCGACTGCTTAAGACTTGCAAGAGGTATGACCTATAAAGCTGCTGCTGCAGGACTCAATCTTGGTGGTGGCAAAACCGTTTTAATTGGTGATCCCGATCAAATGAAGAGTGAAGGTTACTTCAGAGCTCTTGGTCGTTACGTCCAAAGTTTAAATGGACGTTACATTACCGCAGAAGACGTCAATACAAGTACAAAAGATATGGATTTTGTTGCTATGGAAACCGACCACGTCGTTGGTCTTGAAGGAAAATCAGGCAACCCATCTCCGATGACTGCACTCGGTGCATTCCATGGAATACGCGCCGCACTGCAGTATAAATTTGGTGATGAAGATTTTACGAAGTATTCCTTTGCTGTACAAGGCGCAGGACAAACGGGTTATTATCTCATTAAAAAGCTTGTTGAAGCCAAAGCAAAGAAGATTTATTTCTCTGAAATTAATCCCAAGCATATCGACCGCATGAAAAAAGAACATCCAGATGTTGAATTTATTACACCAGATAAATTCTTTGCTGCAAATGTTGATGTGATTGCACCATGTGCTTTAGGTGGAGTATTAAATGACCAAACCATTCCTCAAATAAAAGCTAAAGTCATCGCGGGAACGGCAAATAACGTACTTCTCGAAGAAGATATTCACGGCAATATGATCAAAGATAAGGGCATCCTTTATGCACCTGACTTCGTCATTAATGCAGGTGGATTAATTAACGTATACCATGAACTAAAGGAATATAATATCGGACGTGCGACACGTGATATTGAAAAGATTTATGATCGTTTATTAGAAATTTTCAAGATTGCAGATCGTGAAGGTATTCATACGCAACAAGCAGCTAAAGTCTTTGCTAAGAAACGTATCGAAACCATCAATAACGTTCAAGATAACTACATTGTTAGATAAGGGAGTGAGTTTGTGAGAAAAGGAAGATTGACATTCGACAACGAATCGTGCAAAGGCTGCGAACTCTGTGTGACCTTTTGCCCAGTCGAGATTCTTTATTTGGATAAAGACCGCATCAATCAAAGCGGTTATAATTTAATATCGGTGACCGATATGGATAAATGTATTGCATGTGCACAATGTGCCATTGTATGTCCTGATTCAGTCATCAAGGTTGAGGAGGTTAGAGAAGCATGAGCAAAGTCCTCATCAAAGGAAACGAAGCAATCGCTCGTGCCGCTGTGGCAGCAGGTGCAGATGCATTCTTTGGTTATCCGATTACTCCTCAAAATGAAATTCCTGAATATTTATCAAAACTACTCGTTGAACATGGTAAAGCATTCGTACAAGCAGAATCTGAAGTTGCAGCCATTAATATGGTGTATGGTGCAGCAGGTGCTGGAGCACGCGTGATGACATCCTCTTCTTCAGTTGGTATTGCTTTGAAACAAGAAGGAATCAGTTACATGGCGGGATCAGAATTACCCTGTGTGATTGTATCCATCATGCGTGGTGGTCCTGGTCTAGGGGGGATTCAACCTTCACAGGCAGACTATTTTCAAGCGACACGAGGTGGAGGAAATGGCGATTATCATGTGATCGTATTTGCTCCTGAATCCATACAAGAAACTGTGGATTTAATGAAAGAAGCCTTTGATATTGCTGATCAATATCGCAATCCAGTGATGATTTTAGCCGATGGTTTAATCGGTCAAATGATGGAATCCGTGGATATGGATAAACCTGCGAAAAAGCGCGATATAAAGCCAAAAAAATATGCAACAACTGGAACGGATTTTCATGAGGGAAGAAACATTATTACTTCAGTTTTCTTAGATCCTATCGAGCTTGAAAATCATAATTTAGCACTTCAAGCGAAGTATCATGAAGTTGAGAAAAATGAAGTCCGTTTCGAACTCACAAACATGGATCAAGCAGAATATGTCATCGTCGCGTATGGAACATCGGCTCGTATATGTCGTTCAGCGATTGAGACACTTGCTGATCAAGGAATCAAAGTAGGTATGATTCGTCCAATTTCTTTATGGCCATTTCCTAAAAAGGCTTTTGAACACATACCTGCGACATGCAAAGGCTTACTCGTTACAGAGATGAGTATGGGTCAAATGATCGATGATGTCAAGATTGCAAATAAAGGAAAATTCCCCATTGCTTTTTATGGACGCACCGGTGGAGTCGTTCCTGAACCAGAAGAAATCGTAGAAGCGATTCTCCATTTTAACGAAAAGGTGGTGGAATCATGATTCGTTATGAACGTAGTCAAGGGTTAACGGAAGCCCATACCCATTATTGCCCGGGATGTACCCATGGAATTCTTCACAAGTTGATTGCAGAAGTACTTGAAGAACTTGGCTTATTAGGAAAATCCATCGGAATTGCATCTGTCGGTTGTTCGGTATTTTCCTATGATTATATCAAAACAGATTTTCAACAAGCTCCTCACGGAAGAGCGTGTGCGACTGCTACAGGGATTAAACGTGTTTTACCTGATCGCATTGTTTTCACCTATCAAGGTGATGGAGATTTTGGTTCGATTGGGATTGCTGAAGGGATTCATGCAGCCAATCGTGGCGAACTCATTACAGCCATTGTAGCTAATAATGCAACCTATGGAATGACGGGTGGTCAGATGGCACCTACAACGTTAATCGGTCAACATACCACGACATCTCAAGAAGGTAGAAATCGTCAAATGCATGGTTCACCCTTGAGAATTTCTGAAATTTTTGGTCAAATCACAGGAGCTGCCTATGTTGAACGTGTGTCGCTTCATGATATTCCAAACATCCGTAAAGCCAAAAAAGCGATTAAAAAAGCTTTTACCTATCAACTTGAAGGTAAAGGATTCACTATGATTGAAGTCATCTCGACATGTCCAGTAAACTGGGGAATGAAACCCCGCGAAGCGATGGATTGGGCGAAAGAAAATATGCTTCCCATCTATCCTTTAGGAATTTTTAAGGATGTGGAAAATCATGATTAGAAACATTCGTATTGCTGGATTTGGTGGTCAAGGCGTTATGCTTACAGGGCAACTTCTCGCCTATGCAGCGAACAAGCAAGGCCTCTATAGTTTATGGGTACCGACCTATGGACCAGAGACACGTGGCGGAACTGCCAATTGTTCGGTTGTCATCAGTGATAAACCCATCCATTCCCCCGTATTTAAAAATGCAGATGATCTTTTAATCTTCAATGAACCCTCGATGCAAAAATTTATGGACAGAATTAAGCAAGGTGGAAATATCTTTTATAATTCATCTTTAATCAAATCTGATGTTCATCTTGATACCATTCACAGCTATGGTGTTCCAATGACAGAATTAGCTCAATCTTTGGAAAAACCTCAAGTAGCTAACATGGTGATGCTCGGTGCGTATTTAAAAAAGGTCGATATTTTTAAAGAAGATGTGATCATTGATTCACTTAAATATTTCTTAGGTGAAAAGAAAGGCCACATGCTGCCCATTAATCAAAAGGCACTTTGTGTGGGATTTGAATCTATTGCATAAAGATCGATAGGATGTCCAACGGGCATCCTTTTTTTTGCTTGATCAAAAAATGAAAGACACTGATATCAAATATCTTTGCCCGTGTTATAATGGTTTCAAGCGAAATGCTAATCTAAAAAGTCAGGTGAAGGTATGAAACTCGATTATAAAAAGACGTTTTATGTAGGTCTTGCCTTTTTTATCATTACCATTTTTTGGCAGACATATGACTCGATTATCACGAAGATTTTAATTGACAAGTTCGGTCTAAACCAAACATGGTCCGGGGTTGTTATGGCGCTAGATAATGTGCTCGCCTTATTCATGTTACCCCTTTTTGGTGCGATTTCTGATAGAACCAATCATAAAAAAGGAAGACGTACACCCTACATCATTTATGGAACCATCGTCGCAGCTTTTGCCTTCATGGCGTTATCCTTCAGTGACAACATTCAAACGGCAAGAATTGAAGAGACCACCATTATACAGCAATACGAATTAATTGTTGATTCCTCCGATGAAGTGAGAGAACAACCTATCTTCTGGTTAGGACTCACCGTGGACATGCGTCTTGAAAGACAAGAGATGCTCGATCAAGGTAAGATCACCCAAAAACAATTCGATCGTTTCGAAGCATCCATTTTTGATCCCATGGCAGAACTCTTGGATGACAACGGATTAACTACTCCGTTGGATGCGATTGAACAATCTTATTTAGATGGTTATTATCACCAATATTTAAGTGAACTCGCGTGGATGATTACCGTTGAATCACCAGGAAACTTTATCGCGTTTGTCTTTATGTTACTGATTGCACTGATTGCGATGTCGACCTACCGTTCACCCGCTGTTTCCTTAATGCCTGATGTCACCATGAAGCCTTTACGTTCGAAAGCCAATGCCATCATTAACTTGATGGGAGCTGCTGCAGGTGTCACATCACTAGTCCTATTAACTGTTTTCGGTTTAGGAGGACGCTCGTATGTACACTATACGATGGCGTTTGTAAGTGTCGGGATTATCATGCTTTTAGTTCTCGCATTCTTCTTATTTAAGGTCAATGAACCCAAACTCGTCAAAGAAAGAGAATTGGATGATAAGAAGTGGAAACTTACCGAAAATGAAAAGGATGTCCATGATATGCATGAACTTCCAAAAGATAAAAAGATTTCACTTTACTTAATTTTATTTTCTGTCTTCTTATGGTTTATGGGATATAACGCAGTCATGACGAAAGTCTCTGACTATGCACCTAAAATCTTACAACTTCCCTCATTTACGCTTCCCTTACTCGTCGCGAATGTCACTGCGATTATCGCGTTTATCCCTATTGGGATACTTTCAACCAAATTTGGTAGAAGAAAAACGATTTTAGCAGGGATCGTCTTACTCACCTTATGTTTTGGTAGTGTATTCTTTTTAACCAAAGATACAGGTTGGATTATGTTCATTGTCTTTGGTCTTACAGGTATTGGCTGGGCGACGATCAATGTCAACTCATATCCCATGGTGGTTGAACTTGCCAAAGGTTCTAATGTTGGTAAATACACAGGGTATTACTACTCATTTTCCATGGCAGCACAAATATTGACACCGATTTTATCAGGTTTCTTGATGGATATGATTCATCAAAAAGTCCTCTTTCCATATGCCACAGTCTTTGTTGCATTAGCGTTCATTACCATGTTCTTCACGAAGCACGGTGATCCGGTTGTTTCCAAAGACTCACTATTAGAAAACTTTGATGTAGATATGGATTAACAAAAAAAGGTACTGGGCTCCAGTACCTTATTTTTTTGGTATAAAATATTCAAAGACAGCATTATCATAATGGGATCTGACAAAGTCAAGTTCTTCTTGGGATTGAGCGGCATAACTGATGACGGTCATCCCTTTTTTGTAGTATTTGTCCAATATTATATTGGGCATATCATGAATGTAGTACGAGATAAAATCTGGTTTTGTCCAGGGGTTAAAAATCATGTGCTTCATCATCCATTTGATGATTTTTGGCATCTTGGGATCTCTTGTAAATGTTTCTGCAATTTGACCCCTGATGACATCATGATGATGTTTTTTGAACCAATAAACAACTTTAGGATGGAAAGAAAAAATAGCATAAACCCCTTTGTAATGGATGAGTGATTTCATGATTGATTCACACAACTTAACAACAGGTCCGTGAGGCTTAAGTTCGATCAGAAGCGGAACTTTTCCATCGACTAACGCAAGTACTTCATCGATGGTCATCATCTTTTCATCGGTACCGAGCAATCGTAGTTGTTGAAGGTCATCTTTGGTGATGTCATCTGTGGTACGTGGATCGCCACATAACCGTTTTAGATGATAATCATGCATAGCGATAACTGTACCATCTTTGAGCACATTCACATCAAGCTCTATGGCAAATCCTTGATCGATAGCGCTCATAAATGAAAGACGTGAATTCTCTGGAACTTTACCGTCTTTCGTATGTAGCCCTCGATGGGCAATCCAGGCATTTTTTAACCACTTTAAATCTTTTTTAACCACAGATATCTGCTCCATTTTCTTAAACTAAGGTGCACCGGTTTTTAGTTTTTTTTAACTTCTCCACATATTATAGCACAAAATCACCCTATGCCTTGAGGTTATTATGTTATAATACTTTTTGCAAAGGAAGGTTTTCATATGACAAAATGGTTTCGTGCATTCATTCTGATCAGTCTCTCACTCGTATTAATTTCCTGTCAAGGAAATCAAACAGAGATTGATTATGTCCCTCCCACATTTTCCGGATTAAAAGATATTCAATATACCGTTTTAGATCCAAAACCGAATCTTCTCGATGGTGTAACAGCCTTTGATTCGATTGACGGGGATGTCACATCACGTATCGTGATTGATGAATCCCAGGTTGATTGGAACACACCAGGTATTTACAATCTCATCTATACCGTCACAGATACTAAAGATAACTTGATCGGTGATAGTGTTTTAGTCATCATCACAGAGCGTCAAGGTGAAATTGATCAAACACCACCTATTATTTATAACGCCTCAAATGTGGTCTATCTCATCGGTGAAACAATCCCTGATCTTTCTTCAGGGATTATTGCTTATGATGATCAAGATGGTAATCTCACATCTCAAGTGATCATTGATGATAGCACGGTCGATTGGGCAGTACCTGGGACGTATCAAGTGACGTATTCTGTCGAAGATTCTTCAGATAATTTCTTTTCCATTACCGTCACCATCAGAGTCGAATCAGGTACACCCACGCTTTCATCATTAACCATCTATTACATCAATGATACCCATGGTGCGATTCAAAATAATGGCTCCTCGATGGGTTTAGCGAATATCGCCAATTTAATTTTAGATGAAAAAGAAAATAACCCCGAGGAAACCTTATTTATTGGAGGGGGAGATCTTTTACAGGGAAATATTTTATCGAATTATTTTTATGGTAGTTCCATGATTCATATGTTCAATTATATGACAATGGATGCGTTTGTTTTAGGTAACCATGAATTTGATTGGGGATTGCCTCGAATCTTAGAATATTTTAATCCTGAAACGACAGAAATGAAAGCGAATTTTCCATTACTAGCTGCCAATGTATTTTTAAAAGGAACAACGACCTATCCCGATCATATCGATCCATATACCATCATCGAGCGTGCCAATGTAAAAATCGGCATCATCGGTCTCATGGGTTTTGGACTTGAAAGTTCGATTGCGACATCCATGGTACAGGATTATGTTTTTGATGATCCTGTCACTTGGGCAGCGTATTATGCGAATTATTTACGGGAAGAAGAAGATGTTGATGTCATTATCGCTGTCGTTCATGGATCTTCTGATTCTACGAATCAAGCTTTAGGACAACTTTCGGGAACCGAAAGAATTGATGTTACATTTAACGGACATTCTCACCAGGAGTATATTCGTTTTGAATCCAGAAATGGAGTCGATATGCCCGTGATTCAATCAGGAGCCAATGGCAATTATGTAGGTGAAGTGACACTATATTTAAATAACGATCAAGTTGTGAGTGGTTATCAGGTACGTAATTTAACCGCATCGATGGAACCTCGACTTTCATCTCCCGATTCAGGGATGCAAAGTATTATATCTAGTTATGTCGCGCAAATTGAACCCCTCTTAACCGAAGTCATTATCACATCAAGTGATGACTATTCAACGACAGAACTCACCGCATTCATGGCACGGCTCATCA
The DNA here is from genome assembly GCA_003605085.1 of Acholeplasma sp. GTDB lineage: Bacteria > Bacillota_I > Bacilli_A > Acholeplasmatales > Acholeplasmataceae > Peloplasma. The sequence goes on from QZKD01000013.1 coordinate 30,509, forward strand.
GAATATCCGTGGATGCAGATCTAGGCATTCATAATTTTGGTGGAACCCGTGCAAGCCTAGATATGGGTGAAGAGATCACAGTAGCAACTCTCTATCAAATATTTCCCTTTGATAATAAAGTCAAATATGTGGAACTTTTAGGATCTGAGATTAAAGATTACGCGAATTCATCTGTTTATATCGATTTTGCCAGTGGATTATCATTAGATAACCTTGAAGATGATGTGTACTATAAAGTCGCAACCAATGAATACGTCTTTGATAAAGTGGATAATCCCTTTATCTATGGGCTCAATCCAGTGGACACAGGGATTCTGATCCGCGACGTCTTAGAAGATGTTTTAAGAAACCAAAGCGAAAGCTATCCATCTTTTTCAATTGACCATCCCATTGTTCTTTCTTTGGTTGATCCTCTCTGGATACATAAGGATTCAAGATCACCAAAGATTGCATTAACTAAGGATGAATTCAGATATAAAAACGGTCTCATGATTTTCATGTGATACAATAACCATAGAAAGAGGAGGTAACCCAATGATTCCATCTTTTGAAAAACGCGTTCGTGCGTTTGCTATTGACACCTCAGGTGTGACATTATTTGTCATCTTATCATCATTTTTAGGGGTGTATTGGCGTCCACTCCCATGGTTGATTAGTGGCTTAGCATTTCTTGGCTTTTATATCATTCCCTACGCTATATCCCAAGGACAAACCTTCGGGAAACGGATTCAAAAAATTAAAGTAGTCGATATCGAAGGTGGACCCGTACCCCTCTGGCGTGTACTTGCCCGTGAAATCTTCAAACTTGGTCTTAGTTTTATCACGTTTGGCCTCTATTTAGTCATTGCATTCTTTGCTATGTCCGAAAAGACGTCCCAAACCATTCATGATAAAATCTTCAAAACGAAACTCATCGATTTACAACAACCAAATAAGTACAAGAGTGACCCGATCTTAGGTAAATCTGAATCGATGAAGAAGCGAGGTATGTAATGAAAAAACTTAGTATATTGGTTATCATTGTTTTAATTATCACCTCACTCTATGCCTGTCAAGATGAACCCTCTGAACCTATTCCTACTGAGCCTACCATCTTAGATACGCTTGCTCTAGCTTTTCCAGAACAGGATGTCTATTATCATATTTTTGTCCGTTCATTTGCAGATAGCGATGATGATGGCATAGGCGATCTAAGAGGGATTACTGAAAACTTAGATTATCTCAATGATCTCGGCGTGACTGCACTATGGCTTATGCCGATTAATCCATCTCCTTCCTACCATGGATACTCCGTCACGGATTATTATGGGATCGAAGAAGATTATGGTACTTTAGATGATTTCAATGAACTCGTCACAGAAGCGAAAAATCGAGGGATTGATATCATTATCGATTTAGTGATTAATCATACCTCAGATCAACATCCATGGTATGTGGCTGCCAGATCCTCTACGACGGATCCTTATCGTGATTTTTACATCTGGAATGGCTCAACCGCTTATGAATCATTCGTCGGTGGCATGAAAGATTTAAATTTTAAAAATCCAGAAGTCGTTGAAGAAGTCGAAAACATCATGGATTATTGGCTCGGTTTAGGTGTCACCGGTTTTAGAATTGATGCAGCGATGCATCTGATTGAAAGCGTGAATCCTACCTATGATAACTCGATTTTACTGCTCAACTTAAATGCACATATCAAGCGTGAATACCCTCATTCATTTGTAGTTTCCGAAATATTCAATTATAACGTTGATCTAATCAAAGATTATTATATTGGATCTGATTCACTCTTTAATTTCTATCAAGCACAAAATGTTTGGGATAAGTTAGGCAATGGCAATTCACGGTATTTATTTGTCAGCAACTTAAATAGAGCCTATAATGCATTTCGCTCCATCGATGAAAACTTTATCGATTCCCCATTCTTAAGCAATCACGATGTCGATCGAATTGCATCCATGGGAGGTTTTTCTCAATATAATGGTGATTTAAAACTCGCTTTAGCTGCACGCATCTTATTGACATTACCCGGGAATCCCTTCATCTATTATGGGGATGAATTAGGTATGAAAGGTGTTCGTTATGAAGGTATCAATATCCCCAATTATGGTGTAGCCTATGATGAATATCGCAGACAACCCTTCCTCTGGGGAAATCCAGATATCACGACCACATGGTTACCTAGTGATGGATCAAACGATCAAACACCAACCCTCCTCGTTCAAAAAGAGGATGAAAACTCACTCTTTAACACCTATAAAGAGATCATTGAAATTAGAAAATCTTATCCAGCGTTGATGTATGGCAATTCGTTTATACCCTATGGTGAAAACAACTCCAATATCCAAGGCTATATTCGCACCTTCACTTATGGTGAATTTACTCAAGCCATTCTCATCATTCATAATTTCTCTCCTGATCCACAAACGATTGATGTTGAGTATTTGACATCGATTTATGGAACTACTGACTTAGCTCCTTATGGAACGTTTATTGCAGAAATTGATTATGCATTGATTGAGGCGTATCAATAATATGTTTATCACACGGTTTTTTAAAACATCGTTTTCTTTTCAAACGATGCTTACCGAGGTCAAGGAACCTTTTTGGAAATATATTCTCTATTTTTTAATCCTGATGATGCTTGTTGCTTTTCCGCTTAATTATTCCATTGTGATGGAACAAGGATTCCGCATTAACTTTATCGAAGAATCCTTCGTTGAAGAAACACCAGACTGGGTATTACCGGAATCCTGTGAGATTCAAGCGGGAGCTTTAAGTTGTGATGAGACAGGGGTTATTATCTATACCCATCAAGACCTCACTTACTACTTGAATGCGAATCTAGATATGGTTGATGAAAACGAAAAGGGGATCTATCTTTTAGAAGACCGGTTGATTTACACCAACGGTGTAGGTGCATCCATGACAGGATATTATCATCAGGGATTTTTAGACCGTTTTTCATTTCGTTCATTAAATCTACTTGAAGGCACAGAAAGATCAGCAGGTTATATTGTATTTGCTGAACAGCTACAAAATTGCTTTAGTCCTTATATCGTATTCTTTAGTTTACTCGTAAACTCTGCGACAACCATTGGGATCAATATTGTATTCATATTATTGTTATCTCTTGTGTTACAACTTTTCCGTTTTGGGTACTCTAAGTTCTTCAAATATATCGATAGTTTAAAATTTTTGATCTACACGATGACAATTCCAGCCATTTTAAGTTTTATTGTGGGGTTTGTCTCTATGGCATTCTCACCAGTGATTTATCAGTTTGGCGTGGGAATCATCACCATGGTGGTCATGCTCACGCATGGTAAAAAGGTATTTGCATAAAAAAAGTAGCGCACTTGGCGCTACTTAGGACTAGGGAAACCTAGTCTTTTTTTATTCAAACGTTAATGCATTCGTTTTCAAACTGAGCCCAGGAGCACTGACACTTAGATTGATATCGAAAGTTAAGGTACCATAAGTGACTTCGTTTGCTTGAAAATCTTCTTCTGATGCATAGAAGCGAAGTGTGAATGTCATCTTCTTGGAGCCGATTTCTAAGAAATTATCTTCATAGATTTGAGATGCGACATTGAAGGCAATTTCATTTAATTCGGCAAGGGATGTGGCATCATTGATGACCACATCCGCTTGGAGAGAGACATCGGTTAAAGTCTGATTTGCGACAACGACGATATCCTTAGGTTCAGGATCGCCTTGACATCCAACGAGTAATAAGGTGATCACCAGAAACAGAAGTGTGAATAATGATTTTCTCATTGACTTAACCCCTTTCTTCGACGGTGACTCTAAAAGATTCACCACTGACAAATAAGGTGTAGTAATAATAGTTAACAGCACCATAGGATTCAACCACTGCGAGAGTGACTGTATAACGACCAGGAACATTGACATCATGATAGCTAGAGAAGTAAATCATTGCTTCTGGATTGTTGATCGTTAAATTCGAGAGTGGATCAAAGGTTTGTCCTTTTTCAATCGTCACTTCAGCTTCTTTGATTGAAATGGATGCATCCATGTTTTCGACCAAGATGATCGATGTATTAGATGGAGAGAAGAGTGTTCCACTTACCTCTTCTAGACCATCGACATCCACTGATTCAAAATAGGTAAGCATCGAGTAGGTCTTTCCCGTGGTAAGTTCAATCGAAGCAAGTCCACCTGAAGGATTCCCAGTGTGCATTACGATGATTTCTGGTGTGTACTGATCTCCAGCAATCTTATACGCGATCACTTGGTTTCCTGAACTAGAGTCTATAAATGATAACCGGTTTTGAATTTCAGCCGCATTATCGATTCTAAAGTGATTATAGGTCTTTCTAATTTGAATCAAAGCCTTGTAATAATTAAACACATCGACATAAGTCGCTTTCCGATCCCAACGCAATTGATTGACAGTATCTGGGGATTCATAGGAGTTATGATCATAACCTCCTGTAGGAAGTGGTTTTGACCTCATGAATTCAACACCAGCATGCAAGAATGGAATTCCTTGTGAAGTTAAAATAATCGCGTTAGCTTGAATCTGTAATGCAGCCGCATTGATACTTGAAATTCCAGTTAAGCGTAACTTATCATAAAGTGTATTATTATCGTGTGCTGAAACATAGTTAATTGTTTGGTTTGGATTTAGGTGCCATTCTTGAATTTGCGTAATGGCAGTGTGATTGGTTCCACCGACGACACCATACATTATGCCTTGTTTACTATAATCGGTGACATTACCTTGAACCCAACCTTTTTCATTGGCGTTGAAGACTGATCCCTTGACTGCATCACGTGTCACATCATTGAATGCACCAACAAGATTCATATTTTTGATGTTATCTTTGTTCGCTGCGATCGAATTGGATAAAGGTGTTGTACCACCATTCCATGGTTCACCATAAACAACAATCGTTGGATCAATGTCTTCAAGCATCGCTTGAATTTCATTCATCGTGTCGATATCATGAAGTGCCATTAAGTCAAAACGGAAACCAGATAAGTTGTACTCAGTGGCCCAGAATTTGACAGAGTCAACCATAAACTTACGTACCATAGACCGTTCAGATGCGGTTTCATTACCGGTACCTGAACCATTGGAGAAACCTCCAGTTGAGGTTAATCTGTGATAATAACCTGGAACAATCTTATGGAAGTTTGATGTATCCGATTCACCCGTGTGGTTATAGACAACGTCCATAATGATACGGATATCATGTTGATGGAATGCTTGGACCACTTGTTTGAATTCATTGATTCTAACAGCGCCATCAAATGGATTGGTTGAATAAGATCCTTCAAGTGTATTGAAATG
>QZKD01000046.1 GCA_003605085.1 Acholeplasma sp.
CCACTACCTGCAGGAACAACATCTAAATGGCCAATCATTCCCACAAATTCTTTTTGGTTTCCGTACTCAATATGTCCAGCATAGCCATCAAGATTGATGGTTGAAAATCCATCTCTTTCACCAAGAGAAAGCATAAAATCAAGGGCTTCTTTCGTACCTTCACCAAAAGGTGCTCCTTTACGCTTGGGATCAAATGTGGTCATTTCAGAGTTGATTTTGATAAGGTTTTGTAAATCAAGAATAATCTCATCTTTTCTTCTTAATACTTCTTCTTTAAAATTGATCGTCATATTATCATCTCCTTTTTTCATTGTAGCACATTTTTGACGATTCCAACGTATCACATCACTTCACCATAAAAAAAGTACAGGATTAATCCTGTACATTAATAGTGATGTTTCCTGTATTGACTGAAACTGTGAATGCAATCGTTCCTGTTGAGGTTTGATGCTCTGATCCCTGACTCAATCCATCAATTCGAATGGTTCCTGTATCGGTTTCTAAATCTAACCGATAGAGTGACAAATCAAGAACATTGACGGTAACATCCCCCGTGGATGAATCGATGTCAAAATGAGTTGCATCGACTAACGTAATCGTGATGTTGCCTGTATCTGAATGCAATACACATCCTCCGTCGATTGTTCCTTCATCAAGTATGATACGACCTGTGGAAACATCTGCATCTAAAGACGTTAAATTGAAGGTTTCCAAGGTGATTTTGCCTGTACTTGTACGCAATTCTGTCTCTTGTCCAACCACGTTGTTTAACACGATATCTCCAGTAGAATTTGTCACCATGATGTCACCTTGTATGTTTAAATTTACTAAACTTGCATCTCCAGTGTCAAGATCTGCTTGAAGTGAATTTGCTTGGATATTTTGTAACTTAATCGATCCTGTATCAGTCGACACATCAAGGGTTTCATAGCTTTTTTCTACACCATAAATTAATTCAATATCACCAACACTTGATTTAAGCTGTAATGTTAAGATCCAGTCATGAGGAATATAAACATGAACTTCCCGATATTCATCAGCTACAAACGAGAAATTGAACCAATTCCATAACGGCTGCTTCTCTTCTTGAATGATCTCATAAGTTCCTAAAACATCATCACTGAATGTCCATTCATCCTTGGTCTCATGAACACGATACGTGATATGCATTTGATCATCGTCACTATCATGAAAAATGAGATGTCTTGTTTGAACATCGATCATCAAGGTATCTATTGGATCTGTAACATCTTGAGTCATAACCTCAGAGTAAGATTCTTCATCATTAAAAAAACCTGTGATTTCAGCTAAGCTTGATCCCATAAAGAATGATGCAATCACCATCACCATTCCAACAATCAGTAAAACACCTAATAATCTTGAAAATACTTTCATTTTTCTTCACCTTTTCGATACGCTAGTTTTGAAAACCAGTGTAATAATTTTTTCTGCAAGACAGTCATCCATTTCAGCAATACTAATGAGAAGATGGCCATCAACGTAAATACCACTAATGCAAATCCAATCATTCCGATCATGGATCCTAAAGACAGACTCGAAGTCGATAATTGAGTTAAGAATCCGATAAAACCAATGAGTGAACTACCTAAGACAACAAAACCCGTAAGGATCATTGAAAAGACAACGATCATGATGGATATGTATAAAACCGCTAGGGGAAATAGTATGGGACTACCGATCAATAGAATCAATAACTGTTTCGTGGATTTTGATATCTTACGATAAGAATTATTTTCACGTTTCATCAATACTTCCGGTGTCATATCAACGACAATTTTTTGAATGTCATAACTCGCTAAAATCTGATCGAGTGATTCTCCTGAGGATAGACGTTCGTTAATCATCTCTTCGTAATAACTGACAATATCATCCACTTCACTGTCGTAGAATTTTTTACTTAAAGCTCGTTCTAAATCTTTTAACCATGTTTTCATATGCATACGCTCATTTCATCAATATCTCATACACTTTTCGAATATCTTCCCATTCATGAAGAAATTCATCAATTTTGATCTTTCCTTTGCTCGTAATCATATAGTATTTACGATTACGACCTTGAAACAATACATTATATGTCTTGAGTTCATCATTTTTTTCCAATCGCCTTAAGATTGGATACAGTGTGGATTCAGTGATATCAATGTATTGTGAAAGGTCACTTACAATTTTATAGCCATACGAGTCACCACGGGTGAGCATGGCAAGGACAAAAATTTCTAAAACACCTTTTTTTACTTGTTCTCTCATCAGATACCCCTCAATACTTTGTTTTCGATAATATTATACAATGCATAGTATATATTGTCAATAAAAAAAGTTCATTTTTCTGAACTTTCTTCATCGGAACGTAGTTCCGCTTTTGTAGATGATGTTAAATAGGTAATGCGTTCTGCAATAACTTCAAGCATGGTCAGCTTTCGATCATCAGGCAATTCATACTTCCATGTCTGTATTCTAGCTTTGACTGCAAGCATCACACCTTTCGATGCATAGTTCTCAATCGCCGTGGCTAATCCTTCCCAAACAGTAATACGAATAAAGTCAGTGTCGTATTGACCATCCACATTTTTGAAACTACGCTGAACAGCCAAATTGATGTAGCACACTTTTCGTCCATCTTCTAAAATTCGACTTTCAGGATCTTGAGCAAGTCGCCCGATTAAAATCACTTGATTTAGCATATGATTCCTCCTCTTTACTCAATTATAAAGAGGATATCGAGTTCATCAAAATGAACAAATCAGGTTTATATTCACTTCTTTTACATGATTTTTATGGGTTTAGTAGGATAATTCAAAATCTATGGATAACTAAATGATTTGTAAATAATAATTCAATAAAAAAAGCCTGATTTAGGCTTTTTTATAAATGAGGATGGACATATATTTTGGCGAGATAAATGATAATGTTTGTTTGACATCATCGAGAGTGACTTCTTTAACCAGATCCACAACATCAAACAGGCTAACACCCATATGATAATACTTTCCGTAAATATAGGATTTATACTCTAAATTATTTAGTGCAAATACAAACTGACCCAAATATGCGCGTTGAACACGATCAAAAGCTTCCGAAACTAAATCATTTGAACTCTGATTAAAGATATAGTCGAGTAGTATTCGTTTTAGTTTATAAACTTTTTTTGATTCCGCATAAAAAATAATATTTTCTGCATGCTTTTCAGTATTATGATTGACAGAAAAACTTTGATTGATCAATTTTTCACTTAAAAGCTTTTCATGAATAGGAGAAGATGGGCTAAAAAGAATATTCAGCAGCATCGACATCGCTGTTTCATGTTTAATTTGCTCAGAAGGATTTCTTTTCTTAACATGCAGTTTAAATCCGATCATGAGTTGATCCATACTGATCGGTTTTTTTAAGGTCATGGCTTTGATGACAACCCGTTTCGGTTCTTTAGGATAAAGTGTTTTGACTGCGATTTTTGGTTCTTGATGGTGTTCATCATAGACTTCAAAAAAGCGTTGGATTGCTTTTAGATCAACCTTACCTGCAATGGTTATCAAACGGTTTTTATGCTGATAATATGACTGATAAACATGACTTAATATTTTTTCATCGATCATTTCAATGGATTCAAGTGTTCCTCCGATGTCTACTCTAATCGGATGGTAGTGATAGAGATTTTCCATCATTTGATTTTGAATCGCGACATGAGGATCGTCTAAATACATTTTAAGTTCTTCTGCAATAATAGGTTTTTCATTATTTACATTCTCTTGGGTGTAATAGGGGGTATCAATCATCTTTAATAAATAGTCAAGTGCTTCCATCACACGTTCGGTTGCCATAAATAAATACGATGTTTGATTGTATGAGGTCATCGCATTTGCATCAACACCAAGCTTTGAGAAATGAACAAATGCATCACCATCAGGCATAGCAAACACTTTATGCTCCAAAAAATGTGCGGTCCCATAGGGAGTTTCAAACGTGTCCTCATAGACTTTATACTTGACATCTAGCGCACCAAAAGGAATAGACAATTCTACATAGGTTGAGTAATAGGGATCTTCTTTTGGTAGGATATGCACTTGCATACCATTTTTGAGTTTTATGATATAGAGAGTTTCATTGAAACGTTCAATCTTTTTTTTGATCATGGACGTTCACCTTCAAGGACATAGATCGTATCGATGGTCAGTTGTGATAAAGCCTTTTTTACATCTTCCAAGGTGACATTAGAAATATGGGTAATTCGCGCTTCAACGGATTCTTGATAGTTTAATAAATGACGAATAAATGCACGTTTAGTTAACGTGGATTGACTATCGAGTGATGATTTGATCTGATGAATATAATAGGCTTTTGCATGATCAAGTTCCTCAGCGGAAATGCCATCATTTTTCATATTTTCGACAAGAATTTTTATTTGCTCAATCGCAAAATCAACTTTACTAAGATCGATACCAGATGAAATCATGAGCACACCTTTATAGTGATCATAATTGGAAGAAACGTCATAACAAAGCCCTTCTTTTTCACGGATCTCTCTGAAAAGACGTGATTCAGGATAGCCTCCCAAAATGGTATCTAGAATCACTGCCGCATCATAAAGTTCATCGATACGATAAATGGGTAATATGTACCCCATATGAACGATTGCTTGCTTCATGATCGTAGATTCAACTTCTTTTACCAAAGGTCGAGGTGCTCTAAAATGAGTCACAAAAGGATCTGTAAAGGCGATGTCTGAACCTAAGTGTTTGAAGAGTTCATCCTTCATCTGATCATCCACATGACCATTTAAAACAATCGTTTTTGCTTGATGTAGTATCGTGCGTTGATAGTAATCCACAAGATGTTTTAATGTCGTTTTTTTAATTTGTTCTAACGTTCCAGAGATCGGCGAACCATAGGGGTCATCACCAAAGAATAAGCGTTGAAATTGATGTTGTGCATACGCTCTTTTCTTATCTTGAAGTGTTTCCCATTGTTCAATGAGCATACGCTTTTCTTCATAAAAAATCTCTTCATTGAACGCTCTATGATCAAAAAGAACCTCTTTAAATAACTGGATTGCATCGGGCCATAACTTGGGATCTTCAACAATTTTTGGATCCGCAATCGTCATTGAAAATGACATCACAGATAAATTGCCTATACGTTCTGTCCTGGGTTTAATATAAGCTCCATAAAGCTGTTCTAAGCGTCTATTCATCGAAAGTCTTGTGGGTAGTTGATCGGTTCCAGTTACCATTAATTTCGGCAGTAAAAAACGATACACTCGGGTATCGGGAGTTTCTAGGTCAGTGAGATAGACCGCGATTTGTATCGTTTTAAAATCGTTTTTTATGACAATCATTATAGACTGTGTAAGGCAACTTCAATCATCTTAGTAAACGCCTCTTGACGTTCCTGTGATGTGGTAGCTTCATGAGTGATCAGTGAATCCGAGACCGTAAGTAAGCAAGCTGCCTTCTTGCCCAGTGCTTTTGCGTTTGCAAATAATGCGAAGGATTCCATTTCAACGGCATCTGTCCCGTATGTTTCATGAATAGTCTTAAATTCATCATGCTTTAATCGGTAAAAGACATCTGAGGAATGGACTCTTGCCAAGTGTAGAGGAATCCCTAAAGATTCACCTGCTTTTAAGATGCGATTATTGAGTGTTGTAGATGCTCCAAGAATCTTTCTCGATGAAATGCCCATGGTTTTTGCAAAACTTGATTCTGAATATGCATCCTTAACCAAAATCACATCATATAGATTCAAATCCTTTGTATAAGTTCCACAAGAACCGATACGAATAATCTTTTCTACACCATAAAAATTGAAGAGTTCAAAGGAATAAATCCCAATCGAGGGCATACCCATACCAGATCCCATTACAGTCACTTTTTTCTTACCATAATACCCAGTGAAACCCCACATATTACGTACATTATTGATCTGAACAACTTTCGTTAAAAAGTTATCTGCAATATATTTTGCTCTTAAGGGATCTCCAGGCATAAGCACTGTTTTTGCAATAAGTGAAGCATCTGTTAAATCAATATGTGGTGTTGGAATCATTTTTCTTCTCCTTCTTTGAGACAATATCTACGCCATTGGATGTACCGATACGTGTGGCACCAGCTTCGATCATGGCAAGCGCATCGACGTACGTTCTTACGCCACCACTCGCTTTGACTTCTGCGTGATCTTTTACAGTATCTTTCATCAATTTGACATCTTCAATGCGTGCACCATATGTCCCAAATCCTGTCGATGTTTTGACAAAATGCGCACCTGCTTGAACGGCAATCTTACAACCACGAACGATTTCTTCTGGTGAAAGGTAACACGTTTCTAAAATCACTTTAACGGTGCGTCCTTGCCCAGCATCGACCACACCTTTGATATCTTTATAGACCCATGCATCGTCATGGCTCTTTAGAGCGTGCACATTGATCACCATATCCAGTTCATCAGCACCTGCTTTGACAGCCTCTAAGGCTTCAAAATGCTTGACTTCCTTAGCATGTGTCCCATGAGGGAAACCAATGACTGTACAGACGAGAACATCGGTATTTTTTAATTCTTTTTTTGCATATGAAACCCAAATTGGATTGACACATACGCTTTTAAAATCATACTGTTTTGCTTCAGCAATGAGTGTATCAATCTGTCCTTGAGCCACGTTTGCTCCTAATTTTGTGTGATCGATCATTTTATTCAGTTGCATGAATCATCACTCCTTTTTCTTTTTTATGTGTTATTTTTTGCATGAAAACCGCAATGAGTGGTCCCATACTTAATGTCAATATAATCGTGAACGCATTCACTTGTAAGAGAAGTTTTCCTGTCAATAAGCCAAGAATAATGGCTAAAATTAAGAAGGTGCCTTCAATCATAATTTTGGCAAGTCCTAAAGGAATCCCTTTATGATGCATCGTTTTGAGTAAACGTTCAAAAGGTGAAGTCACTAATCCAGAAATCAAGGTCAGTGAAACACCAAATGCAATGACAAATATCGTCACGGATGCTATTATGATTCGAATCCATAATGGACTATACAGTGAGGTTGGAATAAGATCAACTAAAATATTCCATAGATCAATAAAAAATCCAACGACGAATAAGAAAATAATAGAAATCCAGACATCTTTTCCTTTTTCAGCAAAATAACTGATGAGTGCAACAGTAAATCCAGTAACAAAAGTCATAATACCCTGGGTAAACCAAGGAATACTAACGATATCGACAATAAAATAATTGAACGCATCAATGGGAGTTGCTCCCACGTTCGTGTGTAAAATCACAGAAATCCCAAGAGCTACAATAACGAAACCCGAGAGATGAATAAATACTTTTTTTAGCACGTTGGCTCCTTAATCGAGTAACTTCTTGACAGATTCCTTTTTAAAGGTATGCGTTACTTTCGTAAATTTTGTTTTCTTCATGATGCGGTAAATCTTACTTGCAGTCTTTTTTTGAATGACTTTGGTTCCCTTAATAAAGCCGGGAACATCGACAAGTATTTTATCAATGAGGGGATATAGTTCATCATAACGAATAATTTTAATCTCATTATTTAAACGATAAAATACATAATCAAGGTGTGGTGGAAAGACTGTGAGCGTATGTTCCTTCCATTCGATTCCGATGGTTAATTCGTTCTTTTCCGTGGCAAGAAAATGATACTTAGGTACATAGGTTTCAAGTTCTTTGTAGTAATTTTGGAGTTCTGCCATGTCATCTAAATAACGCAAAATTCCATTTAATTTTTCTTTATTTACGATGTGATAATCCTGCAATAAAATAGGATTCTTATTGATATATGCCTTTTTAACCATATCAAAGACTTTCAAAACAACATCCATTTTGAAGGGGAGTACATCTTCAAACATTTCGTTATACACATGAAAGCCGAATCGGTCTGAGACCTGCTTGACCATCTCAAAGAGGTGGCGTGCGAGGTAATCAGGGGTTAGAATTGGCATCTCTAAATGGAAGTTTAAGTCTAAAAATTTGGGTGATAAACGGTAAATATCAGGCACTTGGGATTTTGGTGTAATCAGAAACATCGCATCGTGCTGTAGACGTGGATGCGTGTAAATAAAGCGAACGCTGCGATCATCCATCTCGACACGAATGCCCTCAATACTTTCAAAATGAGCAATCAACTGTTCGATATCAATTTTACGCGTTTTTTCTTTAAAGAAATGAATATTAAAAAGCGCCATAGCATCACCTCATCCTGATATTAGTCTACCATATTTTTAAGATTCTTTCATGATTTGTTGAAGCCAAACATCATCGGTTCGATTGATTTCAAGCGGAGTAATCGATATATATCCTTCATCAAATGCAACAACATCGCTATCTGGATCTTCTTGATAATGAATGATGGAACCTTTGATGTGATAAACATCGGGTCGTTCACTTTTGACAAATTCAGCATGTTGATAACGTGATCCCATGCGAGTCATTTTAACCCCTTTAGGTCTTGCATAAATTTCTTTGGGAAAGTTTATATTTAAGATACCTGGACCCTCATATAGCTTCGCTTCAATGATCTCATCCATCAATTTGATCGTTTCATCATAGAGATAAGGTAAATTGGTGTTGTGTGCTGAAATCGCAATGGCATCAACACCTAAAACCTTGGCTTCAATTGCAGCTGCAACAGTTCCTGAATATAAGATATCTTTAGCGATATTTTGACCATAGTTAATGCCTGAGACCACAAGATCAAAATCCACATTAAATACTTTTAAACCCAAGCGTGTGGCATCTGTTGGTGTTCCATCGACCACCAGTGTCGCTGTAGAACCAAAAATAGGATCTGTCATAAAGGTTTCAATCCGACTACGAATCGTGATTGCTTGGCTTTTTGCACTTTGATGTGTTTTTGGTGCAGAAACATAGATGTTCCCAAAAGGTGCTAAAGCACGTACTAAAATCGCCAAACCTTCTGCTTGGTATCCATCATCATTGACGACTAAAATATTCATTATTTTCCTCCTACCACATCGTGGCAACGATCACATAGTCCATTTTCATGCACATGATCAACGATATTCCAACAACGATCACACGTGATTCCCTCTGCTAAAGACACAACTACAGATAATTCTTTTCCTTCTTTTAGATCAACACTTGAGACGATGAGCACTTGATGAAGTTTCACCTCGAGTTTATGTATCGCATCGATATCTTCCTTGGGTAAGACTAAATCGACTTTCGCCTGGAGGGATTTCCCGATGACTTTTTGTTCTCTGGCTTCTTCAAGTTTCTTCAAAACGACTTCTCTGATCCGATAAAACCGGTCAAATGCTTCAAGTAGAGCTTCATTTTGGTGAACATAGACTTCTGGCATGTCTTCAAGATAGACGTCTTCTAAATGTGCTGTTGGCAATGCCCAGTAGGCTTCTGATGTTGTATGTGGGATAATCGGTGTCAAAAGCTTCAATAGTCCCACAAGGATATCATAAATGGTGGATTGAACACTTCGTCTTTCAAAATCATCTTCTTTTAAGATATAGAGAATATCTTTAGTATAGTCTAGGTAATAGGCTGATAAATCATTGGTCATGAAAGGAACGACACAGCGATAGACACGATCAAACGCATAATTTTCATAGGCCTCAATGACCTCGCTGACAATTTTTTCATACTTGATCGTCATGACACGATTGAGATTCCCACGCATCGAATAACCGATGTAATCCTTCTCGGGATTAAAATCTGCAATATTGCCCAACATAAATCTAAACGTATTTCTGATCTTACGATACCCTTCAGCAATTTGATTCATCATATCATTGGATATTCTGACATCGGATTGGTAATCCACTGTCGCTACCCATAATCTAAGTAAATCTGCCCCTTGTTGTTTCATCACGACGAGTGGGTCGACCGTATTTCCTAAAGACTTACTCATCTTTCGTCCTTGACCATCAAGAACAAAACCATGAGAGACTACTTTTTTATAGGGAGCTTGGCTAAACGCAGCTACCCCTGTAATCAACGATGAATTAAACCATCCGCGATATTGGTCTGAGCCTTCTAAATAAAGGTCAGATGGGTAGGGTAGACCACGTGATTCTAAGACTGAATGTGAAGTTCCTGAATCAAACCAGACGTCCATGATATCCGTTTCCTTGCGGAAATGACCATTGGGTGATCCCGGATGTTTAAATCCTTTGGGAAGTAAATCGATGGCTTCTCTTTCATACCAAATATCTGAACCATCAAGTTCGAAAAGATGAGCTACATGTTCTAAAACGTCTTTATCTAAGATGGCATCACCATTTTCAGCAT
Organism: Acholeplasma sp.; assembly: GCA_003605085.1. GTDB lineage: Bacteria > Bacillota_I > Bacilli_A > Acholeplasmatales > Acholeplasmataceae > Peloplasma. Next base: position 10,294 of record QZKD01000046.1, read on the forward strand.
AAAAGACAGGGATAGGGACACCCCATGCTCTTTGACGTGAAATACACCAGTCTTCTCTTCCTGAAATCATATTGGAGATACGAACTTCACCCCAAATAGGAAGCCAATCCACTTTTTTAACTTCATTAAGAAGATCTTGTTTTAACATATCTATCGAAGCAAACCACTGTGGGGTTGCTCTAAAAATGACGGGTTTTTTTGTTCTCCAATCGTGAGGATAGGAGTGGGTAAATGTTTGCGACTTTAAAAGAACACCTTTTTCTTCGAGTGCTTTCACAATCTCTTGGTTAGCTACTTCATAATACATACCTGCAAAAGGTCCTGCTTCTTCCATCATGTAACCGCGATCATCGACAGGACATAAAATATCTAAATTGTACTGTTTTCCTACACGGTAATCATCTTCCCCGTGGCCAGGTGCGGTATGAACGAGTCCTGTACCATCGGTATCTGTGACGTGTTCGCCAACAATGATCGGTGAAACGCGATCGTAGAGAGGATGTTTATACTGCTGATGTTCTAAATCCATTCCTTTGATGCGTCCTAAAACTTCAACATGTGTCCATTTCAATTCTTTAGATAAAGCATCAATGAGTGTTTCAGCAACGACATATTTTTCATTGTTGACTTGAATGACTGCATATTGAAAGCGTGGATGAACGGAAATAGCCAGATTGGCTGGTAATGTCCATGGTGTAGTCGTCCAGATCACAAAAGATGCATCCTTCAAAAGACCATCTCCATTGACGACAGGAAACTTCACATAAATGGATATCGACTGTTTATCTTGATACTCAATTTCAGCTTCAGCGAGTGCGGATTCCGATGAGGGTGACCAATAAACAGGCTTTAATCCTTTATAAATTAACCCACGATCTACCATTTTAGCAAAAATTCTCACTTGATGTGCTTCAAAATCTGGTGTATAGGTGATATAGGGTTCATCCCATTCACCTAATATACCTAGACGTTGAAATTGCACTTTTTGTTTATTTACTTGATCTTCAGCGTAGGCTTTACATAGTTTACGATATTCGACCAATGATAATTCTTTACGGTTCACACCTTTTTTGGTAAGTGCTGTTTCAATAGGTAATCCATGCGTATCCCAACCAGGGATATAACGCACATGACGACCTTTCATGGTTTGATAACGCAAAACAAAATCCTTGAGGATCTTATTTAATGCATGTCCGATATGAATATCGCCATTGGCATAGGGAGGACCATCGTGCAAAACGAATGGTGTTTTTTCTTTGTTTTTTTCTAATACCTTTTTGTAGAGGTCCATCTCTTGCCATTTCGCTTGAAATTCAACCTCTCTCGTGCCAAGATTTCCCCGCATTTGGAAATCCGTTTTTGGCATGAGTAATGAGTCTTTATAGTCCATACTAACACTCCTTTGTATATAAAAATATCGCCCTTATTGCTAAGGACGAAAACATGTTCCGCGGTACCACCTTAGTTCTAGAGAATCTCTAGCCCTTCATTTTTAACGTTTGCTCGAAGGTGATACGCCTTAACCGAATGACTCTTGGGCTTACACCGTCCCCAATTCGCTAAAAGTGTCCGTTAGTTTGTTTGTCCTTCTCTTCGCAATCTTTAATTATTCAACAATCTCTTTTAAGAAATCTTCCATGGTGCCATCATCATACACATCTTTCGTGGCAAACATGAAGACTTTTTCTTGAACATTGACGATCTCACCTGCTAAAGCATAGGTGACTCCTGAGAAGAAGGCAATCGCTTTATTCGCTTGATCGATGTCAAGAAATTCAAAATTTATGATGAGTGGTTTTCCTGAAATCAGTTGATCCGCCAGTCCTGTCAAATATTGATCCTCATCTGAGTTCAGTTTTTCAAAGACAATTTGTTCAGCTTTGGGAACCACTTTTTCTTCTTTTACTAAAACTTTTTTCTTATTGCTCTTTGCGAATAATCCCATAGAACCTCCTCAAATGAACTCGAGGAATTTACGACCAATTCTTAGATGGGTCGCATGATGTTTTAACGCGAGTTCGTAATCGTTTGTCATGCCCATGGAGCGAAAAGGAAGGTGATATGTATTGGCAAGTTCATCCAATTTTTGAAAAGCTTCTTCCGTTTTTAATGGGTCATCATCTTTCCCAATGGTCATCAAACCGATTATCTCTATTTTATCATAATTTTTAATATCATTAAAAAATTGGTTCAAATTTTCTCGTGCAATCCCACTTTTTTGGTCTTCTTCGGTCAAATTGACTTGAATGAAACAGGGAAGTGGTTTTTCCCGATACTTTTGAATCACTTCAGCCAAAGAGGGTCGATCCAATGTATGAAGGATATCAATTTCGTTTATCATCATTTTGACTTTATTAGTTTGAAGGTGACCGATGAAATGCCATGTGATGGAAAGATCGTTTAATTCTTCCATTTTTATAAGCATATCCTGCACCCGATTTTCACCAAAATCATGAACACCCTTGTGATATAATTTTCTGATCTGTTCTGATGTAAAATACTTTGATGCACAGATCACTTTGGCTTGATCGGTAATCATACGTTGAAGCGGAAAAGCATAATGTCGCCATCTTGAACGAGATAATCTTTACCTTCAAGACGAACACGACCATTTTCTTTAGCGAGTTGAGGTGTTTTATATTTGATCAAATCGTCATATGCTAAGGTCTCAGCTTTAATAAATCCACGTTCAAAATCCGAGTGAATGATTCCTGCACATTGCGGAGCTTTCATACCGTTTTTAAATGTCCAGGCACGAACCTCGGGTTCACCTGCAGTAAAGTAGGTTTTTAATCCTAAAAGTTCATAAGATTTTTCGATCACACGGTTAAGTCCTGATTGTTTAAGGCCATACGCTTCTAAAAAGTGGAGTTGTTCTTCCTTATCCAAAGAAGCAATTTCCATTTCTACTTGAGCAGAGATGAGTATCACTTCAGTGCCATCCGTTTTGGATTGATGGAGTAATGCTTGATAGTGACGATTACTTTCAGGATGATGAAGATCTTCTTCAGCCACATTAGCGACATAAATCATAGGTTTCATGGTTAGGAGATTAAAGTTTTTAATTGTTTTGAGTTCTTCTTCAGAAAAATCGAGTGTTCTTGGTGAGATTCCTTGATCAAGTGCATCTTTGATTTTCACCAAAACATCATACTCTTCAATCGCTTCTTTCACTTTCGCTTTCGCTTTTTTCTCAAGGCGTGAAATCCTTTTATCCACTTGTTCTAAATCAGATAAAGAAAGTTCTATATTGATTGTTTCCACATCACGGATCGGATCAACCTCACCATCGACATGGGTGATATTGCTATCATCAAAACAACGAACGACTTGACAGATCGCATCGACTTCACGAATATGGGATAAAAACTGATTTCCTAAACCTTCACCTTTTGATGCACCGCGAACGAGACCCGCGATATCGATGAATTCGTACGCTGTAGGAATCACTTTTTTGGGTTTATATATTTTTTCTAAGACATCTAATCTTGGATCTTGTACGTACACAATACCCACATTGGGATCAATGGTCGCAAAAGGATAATTTGCTGCCAATGCTTCAGCTTTTGTGATGGCATTGAATAACGTGGATTTCCCAACATTAGGTAGTCCGACGATGCCTGCTTTTAACATGTATTTTCTATTCCTTCCAGTAAAAAAGGCTTGACGCCTTTTTAAAATTTCCCTTTTTTAATCAACCATGAAGGAATATTGCGTTTCTTTCCTTCACCAGGTTGATGGGTGATCTCATCCTCTTCTTGCTCAACATAGGATTGATCTTTAAGCCCTTGGCGGGTGAGTTTAAGTTGTTCATCTGTTTTCTTGTTAAAGATTTCTGAAGCTAAATTTTCAATCGTGGAATCTTTAGCTTTGAGTTCATATCCAGTGGCGATCACGGTGACGATCAGTTCATCGTCTAAGTCTTGGTTGACCGTGGTTCCATAAATGATGTTAAGATCACGATCGGTGGCATTTCTGATTTCAGATAATGCTTGTTCCGTTTCAAATAATGTGATATTCGTTCCTGAAGTAATATTTACAATGGCATCGGTTGCACCATCGATGGAGACTTCGAGAAGTTTAGAATGAATCGCTTTTCTCGCAGCTTCAATCGCACGTGTTTCACCTGAGGCAATCCCAATACCCATGAGGGCAGTCCCTTTATTTTCCATCACAGTTCTGACATCGGCAAAGTCCACGTTAATTAAACCTGGGATCGCGATGATTTCTGCAATTCCTTGAACACCTTGTCTTAAGACATTATCGGATTCTCTAAACGCATCAAGTAATTGTGTGGTTGGACCAGAGATGGCGAGTAACCGTTCGTTAGGGATGACAATCAGCGTATCTACATGAGGTTTTAATTCTTCAAGTCCATAGATGGCTGCTTGCATCCGGGCGGGTCCTTCAAATGCGAATGGTTTGGTGACTATCCCAATAGTCAAGCAACCCATTTCTTTCGCTTTTTTCGCAATAATAGGTGCAGCACCTGTTCCTGTTCCACCACCCATACCTGCAGTGATGAAGACCATGTCTGCATCTTTTAAGACTTCTTCAATTTCTTCAATCGACTCTTCAGCCGCTTTTTTTCCAACTTCTTTTTTTGCTCCTGCACCAAGTCCACGCGTCAAATACTTTCCAAGTTGAACTCTGGTTTCCGCTTTGGATACTTTGAGGACTTGAGCATCCGTATTCATCGCGACAAAAACAACGCCCTTGACGTCATTTTCAATCATACGGTTGATTGCGTTTCCTCCGCCACCACCGACACCGATGACTTTGATGATTGGTTTCTGGTTAAAATTATCTTGTTCGCCGAAGACCATAATTTACCCTCCTCATAGCACAATACTATTTTACAATAGTTTTTAATATAATTAAAGCACAATCAACGTGATTTGAAATAATTCGTTTTCTTCTTCATTTCATCACGGAAATCAAGAAGGCGATCTTCTTTGATCGCTTGTCTTATTTCTTGCATTAAATGCTTTAAATAAGCCAAATTTTGGTATGTCACTAAGCGCATTCCTAAAATCTCTTCACCTTTAAAGAGATGTCTGATGTATGACCTAGTATATTTTGAGATGGGTGTTTGAAGATTGGGATCTAGTGGACGAAAGTCTGTTTCATAGGTTTGATTCTTGATAACAATTTTACCTTCTGTCGTCAGTGCAGTCCCATGTCTTGCAATTCGTGTGGGGAGCACACAATCAAACATGTCAATCCCATGAATCACATTCTCTACTAAATCATCGGGTGCTCCAACACCCATTAAATATCGAGGTTTATCAAAGGGAAGAATAGGATTAAGAAATTGGGTGACTTCATACATTTCATGCTTGGTTTCTCCTACTGAAAGTCCCCCAATTGAGTATCCCGGGAAATCCATTTTAATGAGTTCTTCTGCACAAAATTGGCGTAACTCCTTATTCAATCCACCTTGAACTATTCCAAAGATTGCTTGATCTGTAGTGAGTGCATCTTTTCCTCTTTTTGCCCAACGGAGTGTGCGTTCGACAGATTGTTTCATATACGTATCTGTTTCATAAGGAGGGGGACATTCATCAAAGCTCATGATGATATCTGCTCCTAATTTTTCTTGAATGTGGATTGAATCCTCAGGTGACATAAAGAGTGCTGAGCCATTCTTATGATGCTTAAAATGGACACCTTCTTCGGTGATTTTCCGCATGTCGGTCAGTGAAAATACTTGATACCCACCACTATCAGTGAGTAATGCTCCATCCCACTGCATAAACCCTCGAATACCTCCATGCTGTTGAACTATATCTGCACCAGGTTGAAGCCATAAATGATACGTGTTCCCTAAAATTAGACCCTCAGAGACTTCTTTAATCTCTTCTGGGGTTAATGTCTTAACGGTTGCTTGTGTTCCTACAGGCATAAAAAAAGGCGTTTCAAAAACTCCATGAGGTGTCGTTAAGCGACCTAATCTCGCACCACTTTGTTTACAGACATGCACGACTTCAAAAGATATGCTCATAATCTCATCCTTTACCTTGTAATTATAGCATAAGTTTGCTAAAATGATGAAGTAAATCACAAGCTGTACCCTAGGAAACCAGCTTGATCAATAAAAACAGGGAGATTATGATGAAACAATGGTTGCTTAAAGATTTTTTGCGTCAGACGATGATTGCAGCGGTTTATGCAGTTCTCGTGTATGTGTTTAGCATTTCGAGTTTTGGACTCATTCAATTTCGAATTGCAGAAGTTTTGATGATATTAGTTCTTTTTGATAAAAAGAATGTGATTGGACTTACTGTCGGTTGTTTTATTGCAAATTTGCTCTATGGAGCCATTTTAATTGATGTAATCTTTGGATCACTTGCAACCACAATCGCTGGTATCCTTATGTATCTTACAAAGAATAAACCAGGATTATCGATGATATTTCCTGCAGTGAGTAACGGTCTTATTGTAGGTATTATATTAACTTATGGCTACGTTTTAGGACCTCTTTGGATTACGATTCCCTCAGTGTTTTTAGGTGAATTTGTCGTCATGTATGCCTTAGGCTTACCCCTATATCTTGTTCTTCGCAAGCACAAAGGGTTTCTTGAATTCTTTCAATAAAAAAGGTTGCACAGGATTCATTGTGCAACCTCATTTTTTTATCGCTTAAAGCCTTGGAAGAAAATAGCAATCGTTCCGGGACCTGAATGGGCACCGATGACCGGTCCAACATATCCATAGACGATCTCTTTAATTTTAAGTACTTTCTTTAACTCGTTACCAATATATTCTGCTTCTTCTAGTGCATCACCATGTGAGATAAAGATTGTTTGTTCAAAGGATGAATCGATATACTCTTTGGTGAGATCAATCATCATTTGTAGCGAATGTTTACGCCCTCTTACCTTTTGGATTGGGACAAGTTTACCTTCTGTTGAGACATGCAAGATTGGTTTAACTTTGAGCAATGTTCCTAAAATATGTGATGTCGCAGAAAGTCTGCCACCACGCATGAGTGTTCCAAGATCATCAACAGTAAATAGATGGGTGATCTTTAATTTTATACTCTCAATATACGCTGTAAGTTGATTGATGGTTTTGCCATCTTTTTTTCCTAAAAATGCATAATATACCAGTAGTCCTAAACCCATGGATGCAGCTTTTGAATCAATGGTAATAATCTTTCGTTCAGGATAGGTATTTTGTAATTCTTTCGATGCTAAATATGCTGAGTTATACGTTCCAGATAAAGCAGATGAAAATCCTATGTAGAGAATATCTTTTCCTTCTCTTAGGATCGGTTCAAATGCTTCAAGAAATTGACCAATCCCAACCATTGAAGTCTTGGCAACCACTTTTTCTCTTAGCTTTTCATAAAATGCGATGAATTTGATTTCTCTTTCATCAGGATAATTCAAATAGGTGTTACCTTCAAGTTCTACAGAAAGAGGAATGACGTGTAAATCCATCTCTTTGATTTGTTTAACACTTAAATCACAACATGAATCCGTAAAAAGAACATACTCACTATGAGTTTTGGTTTGCATATGAAGACTCCTTTTTGGGTTTTGTTTTTACGATTTTATTATAAATGACATCTGTCTATTTATAACTCTACCCAAATTAAAATCTTCCCTACTTGTTAATGATGACCAGTAGAATTTTAAAAAATCTACTCTACTATTGGTAGAATTGATGCTTTTTATGCAAAAATAGTGCTATAATAGGTCTATGGAACCACGAAAAATACATTTTATGGACAATTTAATTCGTTTGCGCAAGCAACATGGACTGACGCAAATAGGACTCGCCGAAAAAATTAATTATAGTGATAAAGCGGTGTCAAAATGGGAAAGAGGGGAAGCAGTCCCTGACATTTTTACCATTGGTGAACTTGCGAATCTATTTCATCTCACCATCGATGAACTCCTTTATCAAGATCCAGATAACATTGAAAAAATCTCAAAAAAACGTGAACAACATCCCTACTTAATCAAATTATCGTTCCTTATTGTCTCTTCCGTTTGGTTACTTGCTATTTTTCTCTTTGTGATTCTAAACTTAGTGATGATTGATAGATCTAGAGTATGGTTAACTTTTATCGCAGCACTTCCTGCATCGATGATCGTTTATCTTGTTTTTGCAGTGATTTCTAATAAAAAATTTCTCATTCTATTCTTTTCTGGAGCACTCGCTCTAACCGTGAGTTTACTCGCGTTCTTGATTATCGATCATACCTTGGATTGGTTACTCTTTCTTCTTCCGATTCCTACGGTTGCTGTCGTTGCGTTTGCTTTACCCTATCACAGATAAAAAAATGACCTCCTTAGGTCATTTTTTAATACATGATTCAATAAATTCTTGAAACGCTTCTATACCTTCTTTATTTTGTTTAAAGACACCTGAATCTTCAATCACTTTCTCAAAGCGTCGACCGATGTCCACCTGGATCTGTTCAAATGAATGGATTTTTTTATCCTGTAAGGTATCGAGCCATGGTAGATGCTTATCAATCGAGGGATGCATAACACCTAAAGAAAGATAATCAAGTGCATAAATCATTTCTTCTTTAAGTCTTCCCGGTAGAATCGCGAGTCCCATCGCTTCAATCAAACCAATATTTTCTTTTTTGATATGATGAACATCAGGATGGGGATGAAAGATACCATCTGGGTATATCTCATTGGTACGATTGTTTCTTAAGATAAGATCAACTTCATAATGTCCTTCATTTTTTCTTACAATTGGTGTGATGGTTTGATGAGGGGTGTCTTTTGTCCATGGAATGATCTCAAGAGCTTCATTACGATAAGCCTTCCATGCTTGATAAATTTTTTCGACAATCGTTTTTAGTGTCTCGCGATGATTTGATTTGAGACGAACAGTAGATAGTGGCCAATGAAGGATTTCAATGACGATTCCTTGATATCGATATGTTTTGATGGTTTTTGCTTCTTCAATGGGGAAATGATATTTTCCACCCTGAAAGTGATCATGATTTAATATCGATCCTCCAACAATGGGAAGATCCGCATTGGATCCAATGAAATAACTTGGAAATTGATCGACAAAATCAAAAAGATAATCCATTGTCTTATCGGTAATTTTCATCAAACGATGCTCATCGTGTAGAATGATGGCATGCTCATCATAATAGAGATAGGGTGAATATTGGAAATGCCAAAGTTCACCACCTAAAATGATGGGAACAATTCGTAAATTCATCCGAGCATTCCAATAGTTATGTTCATTTTCCTTACAGAGAACACATTTTGGACGTCCTTCCACGATTAAATCTTTCGCTTTGGCGATATCGCGTGGATCTTTTTCTGGTTTAGCGAGATTGATGGTGATTTCTAAGGGGCCATAAGTACCTTCATAACGCCACTTGGTATTTTGTTTGAGTCTTTCTGATTTAATGTAGTTCACATCTTTAGAGAGCTGATATAGATACTGTGTGGCAAAATCTGGACTGACCAAATATTTATCTTTAAAGTTTTGTTTGACGACCTTAGGTTCTTCCATGACGAAATCATAAAGATAAGCCTCAAAGGCATCCCTTTCTTCGGTCGTATTAGGCGAGAATAGGTTTAGTGTGTACCCACGATCGATCATCAATTGAAGGGCATGATCGAGATTCATGTCAAAATCTAAAATTGTATCATCGATACATACGTGTAAAAGATCAGAGAGTTTTTTGAGTCGTGCATCTTTTTCATTAGCTGGAAATAAATTGAGGTCTGTGGCATGTTGTACAAAATATTTAAGCGATGCTTTCAGATAATCTAAAGCAATTTCTTTCACACCATCTTCAAAATTCACCAAGTAGAAATCTGGTGGAATGTTTGTTTTATTGAAATAGGCAACCCCGACCTTTGTCTTAACATCTTCGATAAGATCATCGGGAACTAATGCGATTGCACAACCACCAAACCCAGCACCTGTGACTCGTGCACCCATAGCACCAGCCTTCTTCGCTTCTTCGACCAACGTATCAAGATGGAGTCCTGTCACTTCATAGTCTTCTTTTAGAGACTTATGTGAACCATCTAAGAGCTTGGCGAAGGCATTTGCATCATGAGCTTCCATCGCTTTTTTTGCTTGTAGTGTCCTATCTTGCTCTGTGATCACGTGGCGAACACGTTTATAGATTGTATCATTATGGATAAGAGGTTCTATCCACTTGAGATCCTCTATAGATAATTCACAAAGATGACGGATTACCTTTTTTTCAATGATTATTTTTTGTGCAAGATTGCATTCGCTGACACGCTCATTGTATTTGGATTCTGTCGTTTTTCTCTTGTAATTTGAGTTCATGATCAGCCAGCGATACCCCTTAAAGAATGCATTAGCTTTGGTCATCTCGAGTGTGTCTGTATTCATTAAGATTCCATGATCTTTGATGCCATTGGCGATAATGAGTTGATCCATGATTCCACAGTGCATACCCATATAGTAATTTTCGACATGTTGACCCAGCAGTGCTATGTCTGTTCTTGTTAAGCCTAAGTCATAAAGTTGATTGGCAATATAACCCACTAAAACTTCAAGGGACGCTGATGACGATAAGCCTGATTGAGGGGGGAGATTACCTTCGATGTAGAGATCAAATCCAAAAGGAATAGAGTATTGTCGCTCTCTAAGCTCAAAAAGGATACCTTTAGCATAGTTAGCCCACCCATGATCTTTAAGGTAAGCCAGTTGATCAATCTCGATATCGATGACTCCTTGTTCCTTGAAATTTGCCGAATAAAAACGAAACCGTTGATCGGTTCGCTTTTTGATGGCACCATAGGTCCCAAGACTGATCGCAGCAGGAAATACTAAACCGCCATTATAATCAATGTGCTCACCAATCAGATTGACACGCCCTGGTGAGAAAAAAATTCGCTCGTGTTGATACTTAAATATTCGATGAAATTCTAAAAGAATCGACTTCATGGTGACCTCCATACGTCAAACATTATAACATAATTTGCAAATGAAAAGAGCAGTGTTTTTGCTCTTTTATTCGTTGATATTAATCCCCAATGTGGGTCCAATAATTTTTAATTTCCCTTGTTCAAACACGATTTTATCCATGAAAACTTGTCGGTTTTCAGATGGGGATTCATGATGCGTATGCACATGATAGACACAAATCAAAGTTTGATCAGGTCCTTTAACAACAGAATTATGCCCTGGACCTGAAATGTGACCTTCAATCGATTTGAGGATAGGATTTTCTTCTGCCTTCACAAAGGGACCTAAGGGAGATTGAGATTTCGCATACCCTATCGAATAACTAGATGAAGCATAAAATCCGGCTGAATACATTAAATAATAGTCTTTCTGATCTTTAATGATAAATGGACCTTCATTCCAGCGCCATTGACCGGTCGAGATTTCCCAATCCTGTTCAGGTTTCATGATGAAGATTGGCTCTGTGATCAATTGAGTTAATGTTTCATCGAGTTCAGCCATGTAGATATGACTTTCATGTCTTCCTTCATAGATATGCTCCGAACAATCTTTATCAAAATAGAAATAGTGATGCCCCTGTTCACTAAACACATGTCCATCGATGGTCGCGTATTCAAAATCAAACATAGGTTTCCCATCATAAACGTCAATAAAAGGTCCTAGGGGGTGATCTGCGATGGCGACACCAATGCGTAAGGAATGACTCATTTTGGAACGTGCACTGTAATGCATTACAAATTTCCCATGGTGATACACCACTTCAGGAGCCCAAAAATCTTTATATCCAAAACTCCGTTCAGACATAGTATACACTTGTATAGGATGATCCCAATGGTTTAGGTCATCTGAGACCCAACAATAAAATCCATCGATAAATGATGTGGCATATAAGTAATATCGATCGTTATGTTTTAAGATGAATGGATCACCAATATTGGTAATCCCGATAGGATTTTTCATATCTATACCTCATTTATGTCCAGCATATCCTCTTTGGATAATTTGTATTCGCGATTAGGTGTCAAAACACCGTTGGTCTCTTGTTCAACATCCGTGGTTTGTGTCAGGCAATAGCCTTGAATATCAGGAATATTTTTGATCGCTTTTGTCAAACCTAAAAGACGTGATTTAAATGCTTCTTTCGATTCGACTTTCGCACCATATCCCCAACCTGAATCCTTCTGAAAAGCAACGCCACCATATTCACTAAAAATGATGGGTTGTCCATGATCTGTAAATCCATCAGCAAACACGGAACGAACCTTTGTTTTATGTGTATGATCGTTAAACACATCATGGATTTTGTGGTACATTGCATAAAGTTCATGACCATCTTCAACATAGTTATGGATCGTGATCAAATCCGATTGAGTATGTTCCCAGCCGTCATTGGAGATGACAAATCGTGATGGATCGAGAGCTTTTGTCAAATAATACATACTGAGCGTCCATTGCTGTTCATCACGTTGTGTTTTGACATGAGGAATTCCCCATGACTCGTTAAATAGCACATAGGTCATGATCGAACAATAATGAAGATGTTGATGAAGAATCTTCGGCCATTCTATACTCATTCGACTGACGAGCTTTGACGAGAATTCATAAGCTGATGGCATTTCTAGCCAAACGATGATCCCGAGGATATCCGCATAGTAATAAAACCGCTCATCTTCAATTTTTTGGTGTTTGCGAATGCCATTATACCCCATCTCCTTGGTGAGGTTTAAATCAGTGAGTAACGCATCTTGATTTGGAGCTGTTAATCCTGAATCTGGCCAATAACCTTGGTCAAGGAGCATTTTTAAATAGAGTGGTTCGTCGTTGATGAAAAGATTACGCCCTTGAGTAGAAAATTGTCTCATGCCCAGATAAGATCTCACTTCATCCATCAACTCTTCTTTATAGTAAAGGCGAAAAGTCACGTCGTACAGATGAGGATGATCTGGATGCCATGTCATCAATTTGAACTGATCGTGATTGGTTTTCATACTGACTGAAAATGATGTGTGCTTATGAAGGATTTCATGTTGCGTTTTGACAATGATTTCGTCTTTAAATTCGATGATTGTTTCAAGACGATATCCATTCGCATATTCGGATAATTCAAGATCGATATCAGTGAGATAGCGATCATTATGTGGGGTTAACTTTAGGTCTTTAATGTAAATTTTAGGAACATATTCTAACCAGACACTTTGATAGATTCCTGTCGTTTCAACATACCAGCAGCCAAAACTTTCCTTTTTCCAGCGTTGTTTCCCTCGAGGCTGTGTGGTATCCCATGAATCCTCAACGCGAATAACCACTGTGTTGGTTCCTTGATGGAGCGCATGGGTGATGTCAAAACTGATCCGGTGATACCCACCTTCTTCTTGACCTATCAATACTCCATTGATCCAAAGCATCGTAAGATAATCACTTTTTTCAAGATGAAAAATGACTCTTTGATGTTCATCTACCTGAAACTCACGATGATACCAACAGATGAAGTGAGGATTTTTGATGTCAATCCCACTCATTTTTGTTTCGTAACTATAAGGAACGATGATCGTCAGATCACTGTTCCACGTATGACACCAACCACTGGTTATTCCTTGGTTTTCATCATCAAAACGAAAATCCCAACGACCGTCGAGTATCTGAAATTTAGGACGTGTCCATTTTGGACGGGGAAAATCTTGTATGTGTGACTTAGGCCATTGCATTTGCTTATTTAATCCCTGTCCGGGCAACTCCTTCAATAATTTTATCTTGTAAAACGGCATAGACGATCACCACCGGGATAATCGCTAAAATCGCTGCTGCCATGGTTAAACCATAATCATAATTATAGGTACCCGCAATCTTAGATAAGCCTACAGGGAGTGTCCACATAGAAGCTTCCACTCCAGAAAATTGGATTAGTGGCCATAAATAATCGTTCCAATTTCCCATAAAAGCGAAGAGTGCAGCGACTAAAAAAGCAGATTTTGATAAAGGCATGACAATTTTAATGAAAATTCCAAAATTATTCAGTCCATCAATCTTGGCACTTTCAATCAATTCATAGGGTATGCCAAGAAAGAATTGGCGTAATAAGAATAAACCAAAAACACCACCTAGACCAGGAATAATCAAAGAGAGCCAAGAACCAAACCAGCCTAGATCAATGGTCATCGTGATCAGTGGAACTAAATTGATGACCGTTGGAATCATCGTGGTACTTAAAATAAGCCAAAACAATTGATCGCGAAATTTAAATTTCATGATCGAAAATGCGTATGCGGCTAAACTAATGACCATCAGATACAAAACGGTATAACTTCCTGCAATCAGAAAGCTATTGAGCATCCAACGCATCACGGGTGTATCAGGTCGCTCAAATAGTCCTTGATAATGTTGTAAAGTAATCAATTCAGGAAATAAACGTGTAGGATTGGATGAAATATCTTGAGGTGTTTTGAGTGAAGTCGCTAATCCCCAAACAAGAGGTGTGAGCCATACGATGGAAATAATGACAAGAATGATAAAGCTAATCGTCTTTCTTTTCTTTTGAACCGCATGAATGGCCATTATGCATCCCCCCGTTTCTTAATAATACGGGCCTGAATAATGCTGACAACGATCATGATCATCCCCATAGACACTGCCATTGCAGTGGCAATCCCTGGGTCAGCATTTGTCCCGAATGCAAGTGGACGAATGCGCATCATGAGCACTGTGGTGGAAAATTCAGGCCCCCCGTTTGTGAGTAAATCGGGTTGACCATAAACGCCAAAAGAAGCCAGTACCGTCGTAATCATCACGATCAGCATCTGTGGTGCCAGTGATGGCATGGTAATATATTTGAATGTTTGTAGATAACTTGCTCCATCAATGGAAGCAGCTTCGTACAAGGTCTTATCAATATTTTTTAAACCTGCACCAAAGATGACCATGTTGGTTCCCATGGTCCACCAAATGGTCACGAGAATGATTGAAATCCAAGCCCATGGTTGGCTAACTAAGAAAGGAATTTCGGCGAAACCCAATTTCACGAGTAAAGCATTGATAAATCCACCGTTAGTATAAAATTGCCATTTCCAAATCAAGATGACTGAGGATATGGAAAGAACGGTTGGCATAAACAAGATCGTTCTAAAAATCTTGTGTCCTCGGGGTTCCATATCGATAAGTGCAGCTAAAATGAGTGGAATAAGGACCAAAAATGGGACAGAAAAGACAACAAAGATCAAGGTATTTCCCAAACCGGTCCAAAAATAGCGATAATAGATTCCATCGGATTCAAACCAAATGCGTCTGTAATTTTCAAAACCTATGAAACGTGTTTGATCGGGAAAAAACAAATTCCAATCAAAAAAACTAATGATCAATCCGTAAATAAAGGGGAATACGAAGAAAATAGAAAACAATACTAAATACGGCAGTAAAAACGAGTATGCACTCGCATTCTCTTTAAGAATTCTTTTCATCCTTCTTCTTTTTACTTCATAAGAAAGTTGCATACTCGATAACCTCGCTATGAACGTGCTTCTTCTAAAAGGAGCATCGCTTCCTCAACTGCAGCACTGAGCAATAATTGTGCATTGTAATTCGCATTAGACATCGCAGCTGTGACTCGTGAATAAATGGGAGAGAATGCTTGATGGAAATATGGAGATTGCGCAGAAATTCGAAAATCATTTAAATCTCCAAATCCAGCGTGATAGGGTAGTGCTTGATATTCAGCGGTTGCTCTAGCGATATTGGATGCTGGAATTTGACCTGCGGTTGCCCAGATATAACTGTGATCACCCAGATATTTAATAAACGTCATAATCGCTTCCTTCCTTGCATCACTCACGGTGACTGAAGGTTGAGGAACTACAAACGTATGTGAGCGAACGGGGATTTGATCTTTGGTTGGTGTTTCAGATAAATTAAACATCGAAGATACAGGTAAAACACCAAAATTGATACCGGATTCAATCATGCTATTGAGCATCCAACTTCCTTGAATGTGAAAGAGTGCTTTTCCTGTTTGAAACATAAATAAATCCTGGTCAACACTTAAGTTCAAAGGGGAAAGTCCTTCCACATGAATGAGATCAGTGATTGCCTTAAGGGCAGCTACACCTTCTGCACTATGGTATGCAGGATCTCCATTGCTATCGATCTCTAGACCATTGTTTTGATAAAGCGATGCCGTAAAAATCCATTCGGATGGCCACACGGTTGATAAAGGTAACCCCCAAAATTGATTGTTGGTAACTTTTTCACCTGTTTGAACGGTTTTAGCAGCTGCGATCAGTTCTGTTCTATTGGTCGGTACAGCTAAATCATACTTATCGAGGAGGTCTTGATTATAATAAATCCCTATGGTATGCACATCGAGTGGAATCCCATAAAGTTCGTTTTCAAAATAGAGTGAATTGACAATTTCAGAAATGTAATCCGAAGTATTGATATCAGCTTCAGAGGTGGTCATGTAATCTTCAAGAGGAATAATCAGACCCGTATTTGCATAGCTCTGCACCAAATATGAGTGCATGATCATCACATCAGGCCCTTTTTTCATGGGTACCAATAAATTAATATTTGTATAGTAATCGACTTCATTGGTGAACGTTTCAATCACTTCAATTTGATCGGTGTGTTCACTGTTGAATTGACTAATCAGTTGACGCATCACTGAGCCATCAGCCCCTGTGAGCGAATTCCAAAATTTAAGACTAATCTTCTCGCCTTCATCCGTGGGTATGGGTGTTGTTGCTCCACCACGACACGCAAAAAGAGATAAGGAAATGGTCATCACTAAGATGACAAGTATCAATTTTTTCATAATTCCTCCATGATACATGCATAAGAAGGGCATTCGCCCTTCATTTATGCACGGGGTGTAATATTGGGTACTTCTTGTTCACTATTGGATGGCATTGAGCCAAAGACCGTTGGCCATCCCTGATCATTCCAAATGATTTTATCTACCATAAGACTTCGTCGCGGCGAATTCCCGAAAGTAGGTGATTCAACCACTTCAAACGCATGGTATAAAATCCAATCATTACCCTCATCATCTTGAGCGATCGAATTGTGTCCTGGACCTTTGAAATAACCACTGCCGATCAGCACTTGAAATCCACGATATGTACCTAGCATCGTTCGACCATCATGATCGAGATAAGGGCCCATGGGATTGGTTGATCTTCCCACGCGAACATTATAGGTACTATTATGTCCATCACAACATGTTCCTGAGGATAAAAATAAGTAATAATAGTTTTCTCTTTTTAAAATATAAGGTGCTTCATACGTCGCTCCATTCCATGAAGTCGATGTATCTAGTCCTGCAATGAGTGTTTTTGTGTCACTCGCATTTATGCCATCTTTCAAAGCGAGTCCATCTTGTGTAAGTTCTACCCCATAAATGCCACGGAATGATCCCCAGATCATGTAAACCTTCCCCTCAGCCTCAAAGACTGTCGGATCAATCGAATTATTGACACCGATTTGGAGAGAGCGGAGGATTGGCCCCTGATCGGTCCATGGACCGAGGGGATGGTTTGCTGTAGCAACACCGATGCCTGGATCTGGATCACCCCACGTGGAAAGTGAGTAGTAAAGATTAAATGTATCGCCGATTTTCACGATATCTGGAGCCCATAATCCTGCATTGAGTGTTCCCCATGTCGGACGACTTTGTAACGTGAATGCACTCGTTTCATAGGTCCAATGGACAAGATCCAGTGATGATAGAATCGGAATATAACGTACACCGTATTCATCACCCCATTGACCATAATCCTGAGTGCCAAACGCATAATAGATGCCTTCGTGACGAATCACAGATGGATCGGCGAACACGGGTTCATAAACTGGATTTAAATATGTAAGGGGTTCGGGATCAGGGGTGGGTTCTTCAGATTGGCATCCAGCGATGACGATCATGATGAATAGGGTTATGACTAAAGTGTATAGTTTTTTCATAATGCCTCCAAAATTAAGCTTGAGGTGGATTTAAAGTGATATCATTAACTCTAAAATATTCCACAGTGACGACATGTGCTAATCCTTCAACGACGCTATCACCAAACATGATGACAAATTTAGCATCGATCGTCTTTGTGTCTTCCGTAATTGTAAATTGATAGGTTAATGTTGCATATTCATCTGCATTTAAGACTAGTTCAGTTTTCGCATCTGTAGCAATCCCTGCATATCCTTTGGCGCGATCTTCAACCCATACACGAATGGTACGTGCAATCGAACTCTTAATGCGTACTTCAATTTCATAGGTATGACCTGCAACAAGTTCGCTACCTGTGGATTGATATAATTGGTTATTCCATGGATCACGACCGAGTTGATTTTCAGCAAATGTAACGACCATTTCACCATTTTCATTGACTGAACCCGTAATGTTATCCAAAACCCATGGTTCAAAGGCTGTGTCAAATTCTTCGTTAAATGGATCATACTTATAGACTTGGAATTCATCAACGGTCACAGTGATGTTGTTCTGTTGCAGACCATCACCATTTCCTAAAAGTAGACCGATCTTGGCATCTGTGTAGTCTTGATCAGCTGTAAAATGAATTTCATAGGTTGTCCAATCCGTGCCAACGACCGCTTGAACAAGTGTTGGAGCGATTTGAGCAAAACCACTGCCTGGATGAACGACTTCAACATCGATTTTGCGTTCTTGAGAAGCCTTTAATACGATTCTTACGACATAGCTTTCCCCCGCCTTGAATACAGAAGTTGCTTGTTGTAATTGAATATGCCATGATGCTGAACTTACGTTGGTCACTAAAATGGAGACTGTGCCATCGCCATTGTCGGTGAATGTAGCTGCACCTGTACCCACAGTTTGAATCACATCTTGTGTCCAACCAGTAAATCCATTATTGAAATCTCCATTAATGGCTTGATATTCGAAATCTTTAGCGAGTGTGAAATTAACTCTTCTTGTTGCAAAAGCAACACTGCCATTGGTAAGCTCAACGACATAGGTTAAGTAATAACTGGATGCGACCATGACAGAGGATGGAACTTCACCTAAAACTTCAACATCAGCAATATTAGCACCTGTCACAGAAACGCCTTGAAGAGGATCAAAATTGGCAAAATCACCAGAGACAGCATCGACTTCTTCTAAACCATCAAAGGTCACTGTTGTATTTAATGTCACTTCTTCGATATTAATAGATTTAATATTGACCACATGAGGTGTATCGCCAACAGCATCTTGTTCTAATTGGTTACCAAGATAGACAACTACCTTGATGTTATCATAATTTTCAGTCGATGTGAAATACATCGTGTATTCAGTATCTGCATCATCGAGTGTGATGGGCATAAAGCCTGGATTGAGCATCGCAAATCCATCGTTAGGATCTTCAAAGCCCACAGACATCGAACGACCTTGTGGTGATGAAGCGGTCACGGTTAAACGATAGGTTGTATTCGCTTTAAAAACGACATTCATCTGGTAAAGTTGTAGAGCCCACCATGATGTTCCTGCATTTTCAATCGTGATTGCTGCACCATTGGTACCGAAAGCCACGGTTGCTGCCCCACCGGGTTTGTCAAGTGTCCAGCCCACAGCACCGAGTTCAAAGTTACCATTTGCCACATTGTGTCCCACAAGCACTGTGAAGTTCTTTTCTTCCTGCGCAGTGACACCTGTGGAATTGGACACTTCATAAGTGACCGTATAGCCACCAGCAAGGTGTGTTGTAAAGCCACCATCATCAAGGATCGTGATTTCATCGGTTAACTCACCATCGATGGTGTCTGATGCTTCGATGCCTTCAAGTAAATCTACAGCATCTCCTCGAGTGATCACTTGATCTTCAAGTCCTGTCCATGTGATCACACCGACTTCAGGTTCTGTTTCACAAGCAACAAGAACCAATCCGAGGACCACAAAAACGAATAAAGCTATAATTTTTTTCATTGTACTCTTTCTCCCTTCGAATCTAACATAGCGTGTGCTATGAGTGTACATTATCGTTAATGTAAAAAATTTAAGGAACACATAATCACTGTGTTCGTGTGTTGCTTAAGCGGTTTTACGAATGATGATACGTGCTCCGTTAACCAACTTAACCAAGGGGGCATCAAAATGATGCATCCGATGCATGAGCGTTTGAATAGCTCTGCTTGTCAATTCTTCTTTATAGGTATCAATGGTTGTCAATGATACCGGAACTCGTAAGTGCTGTTCGATATTGTCATATCCCGCTACCGCGATATCCTTGGGAACGGAAAGTCCTTTTTGATTCAATATACTGATGACCTCATATGCCATCGTATCATTAAAACAAAAGATGGCGGTGACTTTTTGTTCGATTAATTCTTCCACAGGTTTAATAAGGTTCAAATCATAATGCTTCAAAAATTTCGCTTGTGCGACTGGCATCACAATCCCTTTTTCATCCAAAAAGGATCGCAAACCCTCAAGGCGCTTCAATGAACATAAAATGTCTTGAGGAGCACCGATATATCCAATCTTTTGATGGCCTTGTTGAGCCAAATGTTTCCCAATCTCGTAGCCACCTTGATAATCATTGGTATAGATGGAATCAATCCCAATGTCATCACCTTCACGACCTAAAATAACTAAAGGGATTCGATTGGTATGAATGGCTTTAACGACGTCAGGTGTCGGTTTTAAGAAGGTAATAATTCCATCGATTCGTCTAGCAACCATCTTATTGAAGCTTTCAAGATCAAATTGAGCTCGATCACCTGATGAAGTAAATATCATGATATCGTAATCTTCTTTTTTTAATTCGTTATGAATAAGCTCTGTCATGATCATGTAGTATGGATTGGAGATATTATCGAACATAATGCCAATGGTCTTTGTAAAACCACTGCGCAAACTACTCGCAACCACGTCGGGAATATATCCCATATCGAGCGCAAGCTTTTGTATATACTCACGTGTGCCAATGGAGATATCTGATCTATTTTTTAAGGCACGTGAAACGGTATTAATGGTTAACCCGGATTTTTCAGCGATATCTTTCAAAAGCACTCGTTTATCTGCCACGTTTAAAAACACCTCCTGTAAGCGTTTTACATTAACGTTAATTTAACTATACATGACTTCGTGCATTTTGTCAATATAAATTAATAAAAAACTCACCAAATGATTGAGGTGAGTTTGATTTTGCGATGCGCAATGGCCATCGGATAATTGAAGATGTCATGTTTACTTATGCGTATCCACTCAGGGTGACTCCCTTTGATCCTTCTTGCATGATAGACATCCATCAACCACGTCTGATGACTAAATACGTGTTTGAATGCTGTTTTTTCTTCGTAGATGTCTAGGACGATCCCCTGTTGTTCTAACTCGTTTAGGACAAAATTAAGCGACTCACTTTCATATTGGGGGTACTCATACATCCCCTTTAGTAATTCTTCATGACGCTTTCTAAGATAGATCGCTTCTTGATCTTCAATCACCAATGTAATGTAATGATAGACTTTTGTTTTCAATGGTCGTGTGATTAAGGGGATTTGATCTTGAATGTCTTGTTGATAACTTTGACAGTGTTCTTGAAGAGGGCACAGATCACATTTCGGTTGTCTTGGACGACAGATGAGTGCACCTAGTTCCATGATCGCTTGTGTATAAATCCAAGGTGTAGCTTTTTCAATCATTTGCTGTTGATAGATATCCATGCGTTTTTTGTTTTTCTCAAGCCGCATATCCTGATCATCACCAAGATAACGTGCAAGTACCCGAATAACATTACCATCAGTGGCACTAAAAGGTTGATTATAGGCAATCGACATGATGGCACCTGCCGTATAGGCACCTACACCAGGTAGTGATCTCACATGCTCGTATTGATCCGGAAAAACACCTTTGAAATCACGCATGATTGTAATGGCTGCTTGATGCATCATGCGAAAACGACGATAATATCCAAGACCTTCTACTGTTTTGTGAAGTTCTTCTTCATTCGCATTGGCTAAATCCAAGACTGTTGGATATTTTTCAATAAATTTTGAAAAATAAGGAAGTACTGTATCGACTTGTGTTTGTTGTAACATCACTTCAGAAACCCAGATATGATATGAGTTTTTTGATTCACGAAAAGGAAGCTTACGTTGATTCTTTAAATACCAAGCTTCTAACTTATAGATATCCATATTATAATGTCACCTGTCTCACACCACAATGTTCGATAATATCATCAAAATGGGTGAGTGTGGACATCACAATACCGTGACATACCACGATGACTTTTTCGTGATCTTGATGGTTTAAAATGGCTTTTCTGACACGTTCTTTTAAATGTTCATAGGTTTCCCAGTGATACTTCTTTTCTGGAGAATCTTTACCTTTTAAACGCCAATATTCTTCGGATGCATCTTCGACACGATAATTAAAGGTAAAGGTGGTATCTGGCATCCATTCATGAACATCATTTTCAACGACGAGTGGAATTTGTGTTAAGCGAGAGATGATTGCTGCTGTTTGTAGTGCACGTGTATAGGGAGAAGTAATAATGAGTGTCGCATCCTTTAGGATAGGATCAGCAGCACGCCTTGCTGCTTGCATCATACCCTGATCTGTAAGTTTACCAAGTTCAAAACCCATGCCTACATATCCACGTAATTGTACTTCATCATAACGTGGTTCACCATGACGTATAAGTATGACTTCCATAGTTTGCAAAACCGTCCTTTCACTCATTTATTATAGCATAGTTTTTTAAGGCATATTCATTTCACATATTCATCCCAAATGATATAATAAACATGCCTAAAAAAAGGAGGTATATCATGTCAGAACTTACAAAAAGACGATCTATACGTATGTATGATCCAAGCATTAAAATATCTAAAGACGAAATGACAATCATCTTAGAAGAAGCCACACGTGCACCTTCATCGATGAACATGCAACCATGGCGCTTTATCATTGTAGAAAGCCCTGAAGCAAAGGAAAAATTAAGACCTGTACTCTATGGAAATATGAATCAACTCGAAACATCATCAGCAATGATTTGTATCTTCACAGATCTTAAAAAATTCGAACTTGCCGAAAAAATCTACAATAAAGCCGTCGATCAAGGACTTATGCCTGCCGATGTACGTGAAAAGCAACTAAGAAATATTAGCAATATGATTCACACATTATCGGATGATGGTATTGAAAAAAGTGGTCTTATCGATTCAGGATTAGTTGCGATGCAGCTCATGCTTATCGCAAGAGAACACGGCTATGACACCTGTCCCATTGGGGGATTTAGACACGATAAAATCGCGGATGCGCTAGATATTGATTCTAAACGCTATAAGCCCGTCATGATTTTATCCATCGGCAAAGCCAAAGATGAAGGATATCCATCGGTACGATTAGACATCGACGATGTCGCTACTTGGTTATAAGAAAAAGGAACCTCAAGATCATTCTTGAAGTTCCCTTTTTTATTAAATGTCGTATTGTGATAAGATTTGTGCCGGTGTTTTTCTCAAAAGAAGCATGATGGGAATCATTCCTCCAATCAGATTGACAAGATACACAATGATGATTCCTACAATCACTGAGATTGGATTAACTAAGAACAAGCGGAACATACCAATGAGTGTATCGTTCGCTTGAATAAGCCCATAAGCAGCAACAAGATATCCTACAAGCGATGTGACTGTCGAAAGAATCAAGACTTCTACTAAGAAGGATATTCTAAGTTCACTCTTCTTCATACCAAGCGCTCGGTACACAGCGATTTCATAGATTCTTGAGACCATGGAGGAATGCATAATGAAGTAGAAACCAATGAGTGCAAATCCAATGACCACAAGAGCAACAATACTCATCGTGACACGAACTTCAACCATGGCTTGTCGGAAATTGAGTGCGATTTGATCCATCTCATTATACGCTGTCGTATTATCATCATCCATCGCTAGAACAAACGCATCTGGGTCTGAGGTATATACATAATAGTTTTGCGTGACATTAAATCTTACTTCTTCCAAAATCTGATCAGAACCAATCGCAATCATATCAGTCCCTAAGAATACACCACTGACTGGATAGGGCACATCATCCAATGTTTTTGGCCATGGACCTGCAATAGGCGCACCTGAGCTTAACTCATTATAGACGGCTTGTGAAATGATGATCTGATCCCCGGTAGGAACAGTACCATTCATCAAACTGACATCTTCAATCGCTAGACTTCCCAAAAATTGAATATTAGCATTATCAATTAAAAAATTTGCTGGATTAAGAAGGTTTGCAAATTGGCGTGTGGTATAGACCACAGATATTTCACTATCGATAATTCCGACCAGCTTTGCATCTGTTGAATTGAGTTTGAATTGTTCAATCATCAGATGCTCATAAGACCAGATTCCAAACTCGGCACCTGGACCGTCAATAAAATTGTCAGCCATCGTTTTGGTGATA
>QZKD01000010.1 GCA_003605085.1 Acholeplasma sp.
CTTTCATGCATACTGACTTAATCAAGATACTTATAGGTGTTAGAAGATCAGGAAAATCTACGTTACTTAAACAAATTATTGATGAGTTGAAGACTACACATATACACGAAAACCAAATTATTTATTTGAACTTTGAAGACTATGAGATTAGAAAATATAAGGATGAGAGCTTATTATACGACTATTTGGTGAGTAGATTAGCTAAAAATAAGAAAACGTATATTTTTTTAGATGAAGTGCAAGAAGTTAATCACTTTGAAAAAGTTGTTAACTCTCTTAATGCGACAAAAAATGTTGATATTTATCTTACTGGATCAAATTCTAAAATGTTATCAGGAGAATATGCAACACTACTAACCGGTAGATATAAAAGTTTTAATATCTTTCCGTTTTCTTTTAAAGAGATGAAGGCATATCATGATGATTTAAATGATAAAAGTTTGTTTAATCTATATATAGCATATGGGGGATTTCCCGTCATTCAAATGTTTAATCAAGCAGATCAAAAGTTAGCTATTTTGAGGGATCTCTACGATT
Organism: Acholeplasma sp.; assembly: GCA_003605085.1. Taxonomy (GTDB): domain Bacteria; phylum Bacillota_I; class Bacilli_A; order Acholeplasmatales; family Acholeplasmataceae; genus Peloplasma. The sequence continues at coordinate 538 of QZKD01000010.1, forward strand.
CTGTCGTGATTAGAGATATTGTTCAACGACACAACTTAAATAACGTTGATACTTTAGATAAATACATGAGTTATTTACTCAACACGATTTCTTCACAGTTTAGTGCCCAAAATATCATGAACTACTTCAAGAACGAGGGTAGATCAATCAGCAAAGAGACTTTATATAATTACATTGATTATGCAAAAAACGTGTTATTGATATATTCTGCAAAAAGATTCGACATGAAAGGCAAGAAACTCTTAACAACGAATGAGAAATACTTTGTTAATGATCAAGGATTTAGAGCGACAAAATTTGATAATGTAAAAGATATTGAAAAAATACTTGAGAATATTGTTTATTTTGAATTGCTAAGAAAAAATTATGATGTTACTGTTGGCAACATTGACGATAAAGAAATAGATTTTATAGCAACTAAAAATGGTGCTATTGAGTATTATCAAGTTACATATATAATGAGTACACCAAAAACGAGAGATAGAGAGTTTGGTTCATTGCTGCAAATTAGAGATCAATTTCCTAAATATGTATTATCGTTAGATGATTTTGATTTCTCACAACAAGGTGTTATACATAAAAATTTGATTGATTTTTTACTTGAATAACGCATAAATAACGGTCTCGAAATATATACAGGGAATAAAGATGTCCATATCAGTCTAGACTGATTGACACCGAAAAAAACGTGAACCCCTATGGGTCACCAATAAAAATATAAAACGCTCTTCTCATGATATGATCCCCTTAAAGTAGACACTGCAAATAATTAATTGTAGATGTTTATAGAAAGGGGACTTTTTCTTTTATGGGAAGAAATCATAGTATATAAAATTGATCTAGTGTCTACTAAACTCTACTAGTACCACAGGACTAAAACATAGTTTTTGTGGAGCAATCAGGTATACGGAGGAAAAGTCATCTAAATTAATCAATGATAGACATCTACAGACTTTAAAAACGTCACATAACTAGCCTTCAAAAAGAAACTTAACTCACATTATATGCAACTCAGTGAGGTTTTACATGTGTATCGATAAAACATAATGTATGATGTTATGTGAAAGGTGTGTTAACAATGAAAAAAGTGCTTCTTTTACCTATATTAGGAATTCTAATAATTCTTACAGCATGTGGAAATACAAATAGTATATTTAGTCAATCCATTCAAGATACAAGTTATGAAATCGAAACATATGTCTATAAGCAATCCTATGGAGAAAATATTGAATTAGATATTGTGTATCCTTTTGAATCAACGTATGATAAGTATCCGGTGGTAGTTTATATTCATGGTGGAGCATACAAGGGTGGAGATAAAAGTTTTGGATTTGAAAAAGGATTTTTTTGGTACCTCAATCAAATGTTTTTAGAAGCTGGATATGCAGTTGTAAGTGTGAATTACACACTCGCTGATCAAGACAAGGGAACAACCATGGAGGATTGTTTCATCGATGCAAAAGATGCAATTCGATGGCTTCATAAAAATTCATCCGATTTAGGAATTGATGCAGCAAATATTGGGCTTTTTGGCAGCAGTGCAGGTGGGGGAATTGTCACGATGTTAGGGTATACAGAAAACGATGATTTTATCGGGGATCCAGAACTTAGTCTATACAATAGCGATGTTTCATTTGTCATCAATATGTACGGTGGTGACACTCGAGACTATTTATCCCTATTAGAGGGGTACTCAACAATCAACGAAGTTCCCAATGATTTACTCGATGAAATGTATCAAGAAGGCTATAAAATCGGCATAACAGAAGACGATAGTTTACTTGAAATCATCGAAAGAATGAATAAGTTTAATTCATTAACCTATCTGGATGGAAATGATACACCGACGATAACATTTCATGGCACAGAAGATACGACGGTCAACATACAAAGTTCAGTTATGTTGCACGAAAAACTTGACATGCTAAATATAGTCAATCAGTTTTATAGGATTGAAGGTATGGGGCATAGTTTTGTATCCAAAGCTTTAACGGATAGCGAACGAATTGAATATGCAAAGTTTGCCTTTAATTTTGCAGCTGGATATTATGTGGGTAAATAAAAAGTTACTTTTTTAACTCCTATAGATTTTCTTTTTGTAGGGACCGAAAATAAATCCTTGAAATTAGTTTTTTTAAATCAATGAAGTTTTTGAACATTTAACCTACACAAATACCACACAATTTAATTAAAAAAACACAAAGATCATCAAAAATACCAGTACAGGTAACTAGTATTAGTATGAAACGCTCTTCTCACCCGTGAGAAGGGCTTTTTTTCTTGATATCTATACATAGTATGGATTTTAATTTTTACCATATAATCAGTAAAAGTTATACGTGAGACCAATTTAAAGTAGTAGACAAATATAAAAATTCATGTCTGTATAAGCATAATTATATTAATTAAAGGAAGTCCATACTTAGTTTTCAATTTAGAACAAAATAGTTTATTTATGTCGATATTAGTTTTGATGCTTTTGTTAACACATGAATATTCGTAATACAATAAAAAGAAACCGTGATAGAATTAGACTATCAAAGGCGATTTAACTCTCTGATTTACATATAAAATCTTGATCACTAAAATTAAGTTACTTGATACTAATATGTTTAGATATTGTAAAACATTGATGATTAACTATGGAGGATATAGAAAATGAACGTATCCACTAAAGAAAAAAACAGAAAAAGTGTCGATTGTGTGAATAAATCATTTGACGAATGTCTAGATGATTTTGCAGTCTTTGCTGAAATGATTCATGAATCCATTTATTTCATCAATATGGATGGACACATTTTATATGCAAACTCCGCTGCAAGGAATTTATATGGGTATTCCATTGATGAATTTTTAACCATGAGTGTATTTGATCTTCGACGTGAAATCAATAGGGAATCCATTAAACAACAAATGAAGGTCGCATCCATGGAGGGCATTTTAATAGAGACGAAGCATTACAAAAAAGATAACTCGGTTATCGACGTACTCGTGAGTTCAAAGGGAACCACTTTCGGACATGAAAAAGTACTTATCAGTATTGTGCGTGATATCACAGAAAGAAAAAGAACACAATCTTTATTGAAAGAAAGCGAATCCAAGTTTAAAGCAGCTTTCATGACTGCACCTGATGCTTTTTTCTGGGCAACACTGCCCGAAGGCAAAATATTAGAAGTGAACGATAATTTTGAATCCGTCTTTGGCTATACTCGAGAAGAAGCCTTAGGTAAGACATCATCAGAATTAGGTTTATATGCAAACATCGATGATCGAAAGAAAATGGTTGAAGAACTCCAGAATAATGGGTTCGTCAAGGAATTAGAATTACAGGGTAGAAAAAAGAATGGAGTTCTGTTTTCAGTCTCACTTTCAATTAGAAAAATCGAAATAGATCATCATGTTTTTACCATGGGTGTTGTTAAAGATATTTCTGATAGAATAAATGCAGAAACCGAACTTCGTAATAGGGAAATCAAATACCATACACTCTTTGAAACTGAGGAAGATTGTATTTTGCTTTTCACTGAAGGTCATTGGGTAGATTGTAACAAAAAAGCATTGGAGCTATTTGGTTGCACTCGCGATCAGATTATAGGTGAACATCCAATAACTTTTTCACCCCCAAAACAACCCGATGGTCGTTTATCTGATGAAGAAGCAATCAAATTAATTAATCTGGCGTATGCAGGTGAACCCCAACTGTTCAAGTGGGAACATTGTCGAGCAGACGGTACCCCTTTTGCTGCTGAAGTTAGTTTAAAGCGACTTGATTTAAGTGGAAAGCCATATATTCAAGCCATTATACGTGATTTATCTGATTTGAAGAATACACAAGATGCACTAGCTTATAGTCAAGAGTTATTTGCTAAAATCGTTGAGAGCACTTCCGATATGATATGGTCAGTTGACTCAAAGAATTTTGGTCTTCTGACATTCAACAAAGCTTTATCAGAATATTTCCTTCAGTCGAATATTCAACTTAAGTTAAATATGAGACCCGAAGATATGCATCCAGGATTAGACTTTAAAGAACAATGGCACACATTCTATCAACAAGCACTGCTAAATGGACCTTATAGTACTGAGTATTCGAGATATGATGGAAAAGCTCAAATGATATTGACTTTTGGATTATTAAAGAATAGAAATGGAGATATCTACGGCATTTCTGTTTTTGGTAAAGACATAACCCAGAGAGTTTTACTTCAGGAAGAATTGAAAAAAAGCAGAGATGAAATTAAACTAAAATTGGAACAAACCGTAAATTTGATCGCCAAAATGGGAGAAATCAGAGATCCCTATACTGCAGGGCATCAATCTAGAGTAACACAATTAGCTTGTGCCATCGCTGAGGAATTGAAACTATCAAAAGAAAAAATAGAATTGATCAAATATGGGTCAACAATACATGATATCGGGAAATTTTTTATACCTACAGATATCTTAAACAAACCAGGGAAATTGAATGATATGGAGTTTGAACTGATCAAAACACATCCATTAGAAGGTTATAGTATTATTTCTGGCATTGGGTTTGCTCCAGAAATTCTTGACATGGTCTTACATCATCATGAAAGACTCGATGGAACGGGCTATCCTGAGGGTATCTCTGGTGATAAAATCACTATTGAATCGAGAATTTTAGCAGTGGCAGATGTTATTGAAGCCATGAATTCGCATAGACCTTATCGACCTGCTTTGGGTATAGATGAAGCATTAGCAGAAGTCCATAGATTTAAGGATATAAAGTATGATGCTGAAGTTGTTGAGGCTAGCTTTAGACTTTTTAAAGAGAAAAATTTCACGTTTTAAAGATATTCAAAGAATCCTTAAGTCGAAAAGAGGTGGTTTTAATGCTAGACATGAGAACATTGATGATCACATTTGTTGGTAATGCTTTGATTAATACCATCGTGATGTTCGTCTATTGGCGGCAAAATAAAAAGTATGTCAAAGGGATTGGTTACTGGGCTACAGCCTTATTGTTACAAACTTTTGGATTTTTATTGATAGGCATTCGTGGAATATTACCCGATTTTATCACCATTGTTTTATCAAATGTCTGTATAGTATTTGGGATTTTCCTCATGCATCTCGGATTTAAAGTCTTTGTAGAACATAAATCAACGAATATCTACAATTATTCATTGATTATTCTCTATGGTGTGCTTCAATACTATTTTACTTTTATAGAAGAATCTACATCGATTCGAATTATTTTAATTTCTGTTTTTGTTTCACTTATATTTTTACAGTCAGCCCTATTATTATTAAGTCCAAAAGTGATTGAAAGACGTATATTTACGAAACTTCTAGGTTTCATGAGTTGCGTATATATCTCGATACAAATATATCGAATAATCATAGAAATTATAACGCCAACTACCGATTATTTTAGTGCTGGTCTAGCAGCAACAGTTGCTCAACTGTTGAATCAATTTATGACTATTTTCATTGTCTTTGCGTTCATCATCACAATTAATCGTGTTAATTTGCATGATTTAATTGAAAATGAAAAATTGAAATTACAAAGAGATAATATGAAGTTAAGGCTTAATCAAACCATCAACGCAATGGCTAAGATTGTCGAACTGAGAGATCCTTATACTGCAGGTCATCATCAAAAAGCGGCAAAATTGGCATCTGCGATAGCAACTGAATTGGGATTACCCAACGAAAAAATAGAACTCATAGATTTAGGTGCAAGAATATATGATGTCGGGAAAATTTTCATTCCTACAGATATTTTAAATAAGCCAGCACAATTATCTCGAATTGAATTCAATATTGTTAAAATGCATACAGTGGAAGGATTTAAGTTGCTTAGTGATGCGGAATTTCCAAATATCATAGGGGATATGGCACACCATCATCATGAAAGACTTGATGGTTCGGGTTATCCCGATGGTATCTCTGGCGAGGAAATTACGATCGAATCTCGAATACTAGCAGTCACTGATGTAGTTGTAGCTATGAACTCACACCGTACCTATAGATCAGCTTTTAATATAGATCAAATTTTAGAAGAGATTAACAAAGATCGCGATATAAAATTTGATGCCCAAGTGATTGATGCTTGTTTGAGATTATTTAGGGACAAAGGTTTTAAATTGTAAAAACACATACTATTTATAAGGAAACTCCGTTCCCCTGTGTATGATTATTTCGGTTTTAATATGTCAATGAAACGATAGTAATAATCAGCATGACCCAAATTACTTTTGAAATAAGCACTCCTATCCAGATATTGCCCAAGTTACTCGGGAAAAATTGTGAAACCCTACTGTCACCATCATATTTAGTGCCTTCATTTCACATTGAAATGAGGGCTTTTTATCTTCTTAAGCTATTGTTAGCAGAGGTTCAAAAACAAGGACACAAAGTTTGAAACAAAATATTTATAAAATCAAAAATACTAATTTGAAATAAAACTTAAAACGCATACTGATAGAAGGTTGAGACGCTTATCAAAATAAAGGTGCTACATATAGTGAATATAGTCAAACTAAGTAAAAGATTAAGAGAAGATCTAGCAAGATTTACTTGGAAATTGAATTCCATAATGGTGAAGAATTACGAACTTATCATACATAGAACAAGTAAATTTAATTTTCTAAATAGAAAAGCGAGTAAAAAAAATACCTCCCTATCCTTTATTTTGTAGTATAATTAGGGCAATTAAGAACATTTCTATGAGCAGATTTCAACACATATAAAGATTTGTGGCTTTCTTTACTTAACCTAATAACAAAACTAAATGGGGTGCTGGAAAATGAAAAAAGATATATTGAAATATATCGATTTTAATAGATTTAATATTTTGTTAGAAGGGTTTAATAAGTCGACTGGATTTGTAACTGCTATTTTGGATGTTGAAGGCAATATCATCTCTAAATCAGGATGGAGACATATCTGCACAGATTTTCATCGCGTTAATGCAGAGACCATTAAAAACTGCAAAATCAGTGATACAGTTTTAGCAAACAATGTCAGCAAAGATAAAAAATATAGCATCTATAAATGTCATAATGGTTTAATTGATATTGCAGTACCCATTATCATTCAAGGAGAACACATAGCCAATCTTTTTACTGGACAATGTTTTTTAGAAAAGCCAAACATTGATTTTTTTATTGATCAAGCCAAAAAATATGGTTTTGATGAAAAAACATACTTAAAATCACTTGAGGAAGTTCCCATAGTTACCGAGGAACAAATAGAAGATATCATTGATTTTTTATTAAATCTCACTCAAATGATTGTTGATTTGACGATTGACAGAATTGAAAAAGAAAATTCTGAGTTGCTGCTGAAATCTAGTTTAGAAAGCCCTACAGATTTCATCATATTGGCGATAGATAAGGACTACAATTACCTATATTTCAATAAAGTACATAAAGATGTGATGAAATACGCATACAATGTAGATATCAAAACCGGTTCAAATTTAATGGATGCTATATCATCTGATGTAGATAAAGAAAACGCTAAAATCAACTATGATTTGGCATTATCAGGTAAATCACACAAAACCATTCAAGAGTATGGTGATATTCATATTCGATATTATGAGTCGATATATAATCCAATATATAACGACAATCAAGAGATTATTGGAGCTTCTGCATTTGCAAGAGATATCACTGATAGAATAGAAGCAGAACATGAAATCAATTATCGAAAAGAATTATTGCAGTATATCATTAGTCGTAGTAACCAAGGGATAGCTGTTCACGATAAAGATTTAAATTATGTTTATGTCAGTGATCGATATTGTGAAATGTATAACGTAAGCAAAGATATTATTGGGAAACATCATTATGAAGTTTTTCCTGACCTCCCACAAAAATGGAGAGATGTGCATCAAAGATGTTTGAAAGGTGAAACTGTTTCCGGTGATCGCGATGATTTCATACGATTAGATGGAAGTATTCAGTATACACGCTGGCTTGCTCAACCTTGGTATGATGTCAATGGTGAAATTGCCGGTATCATTATTTATACTGAAGTCATTAATGATTTGATTGAAACAGAACTACAACTTAATGAAACACTCGATCGTTTAAAACTTGTAATGGATAATCTTATTATTGGTATCGCAGTTAATTCAGTTGATCCTGAAGTCAATTTTGAATATATGAATAGCAATTTCCCCAAATTTTATGGAACGACTAAAGAAGCATTGATGAAACCAGATTCATTTTGGGATGTGGTTTACGAAGATGAAACATTTAGAAAAGAAATTAAAGAAAAAGTATTAACAGGATTAGCTAGTAATGATCCTAAACTGAAAAGATGGGAATATGTACCGATTACTAAAAATGGTAAAATCGAGCGTTATGTTACAGCTCAAGGTGTGAATGTTCCTAACTCACCACTCATTATTTCGATGGTAATGGATGTAACCGAGCAAAAACGTAAGGAAGAAGATATTATATACACAAGTAATCATGATTATCTTACAGGACTTTCGAATCGTAAATATTTTGAAGAGAAACTTTTAGAACTGGATCATGAGAATTATTATCCACTTACGGTTGCTATGATTGATTTAGATGGGTTGAAACTTATTAATGATGCCTACGGGCATGATTTAGGTGATGCAGTTCTTATCAAGGTCAGTAGTATATTAACAAAACATATCAGAGAAAATGATTTTCTTGCAAGAATTGGTGGTGATGAATTTGTAATGATCTGTCCCAATACAAATGAAAAAGATTTCGAAATCATACGTAATTCCATCTCGAATGATAATTTATCTTTCGAATATAACGACTTTAAGTTTTCTATATCCATAGGTCATGATGTTAAAATCGATTCATCTATCAATATGAAAGATGTTTTGAAGAATGCAGAAGATAGAATGTATGCAAACAAAATTCTACATGGACAAAGCGCTCGCAACGAAACGATTATGACTCTTTTTGAGACATTAAAAGAGAAATACGAAGAAGAAAAATTACATTCAAATCGAGTGAGCGAATACTGTAAGATGATGGGTGAAAAACTTGATTTAAGTGAAGATCAAACGAAAGAGTTAGAATTCGCGGGTCTAATGCATGATATAGGGAAAATAACCATACCCGATCGGATTTTAGATAAACCCGGGAAGTTAACGAATGAAGAATGGGTGATTATGAAAACTCATACGATTAATGGTTATCACATCTTGCGCTCCGCAGATAAATATTCTAAACTCGCTGAATATGCTCTAACTCATCATGAAAGATGGGATGGGAAAGGGTATCCTAATGGGCTTAGAGAAGAAGAAATACCATTATTTTCAAGAGTAATTAGCATTTGTGATGCCTATGAAGCAATGACTGCGGATCGACCATATAGAAAAGCTTTAGATTATAAAGTTGCAATTGCAGAACTAAATCGATGTGCTGGTACTCAATTTGATAAAGAATTAGTTGCGATCTTTATAAATGCAGTTACCGAAAAGGAGCATATGATGTCATAATGGATTCCTGTGCTTTTAACTGCTTAGTGTCATCAATATAGATATGAAACACTCTTCTCACCCGTGAGAAGGGTTTTTTATAGATATTCATGCCAGATTGATTGCAATCATGTATAATAATGCATAGATTTATAACACACACTACAACCACTAAGCGAGGTCAACTTTACGTGGAAACTAGAATAAATAAATACTTAAGTGAATCAGGCTATTGTTCAAGAAGAGAAGCTGACAGGTTGATTGAACAAAAGCGTGTCAAAATCAACGGCGAACTTGCTTTAATAGGTTCAAAGGTTACAGATCAATCAAAGATTACTGTTGATGATAAACCTATTAGTAGACAAAACGAGTTTGTTTATTTAGCGTTCAATAAACCCATTGGGATTACCTCAACTACAGATCAAACTATCAAGGGTAATATCGTAGACTATATCAATTACCACCAACGTATTTTTCATATAGGAAGACTTGATAAAGATAGTGAAGGTCTAATTCTCATGACCAATGATGGAGATATCGTTAACCAAATTCTTCGCACTGAGAACAATCATGAAAAAGAATATATGGTTGCAGTAAATAGAAAAATCACGCAAGATTTTCTTACGAACATGTCTAAAGGTGTCCCCATTTTAGATACAATAACAAAGCCATGCCATATCCAACAAACAGGAGAAAAAACATTCAAAATCATTTTAACCGAAGGATTAAATCGACAAATAAGACGTATGTGTGATTATTTTGGTTACCAAGTTGTCTCCTTAAAACGCATCAGAATCATGCATATTCATTTAGATGTTCCCACAGGGAAATATCGAGAATTGACGAAAAAAGAGCTTGATCAATTGTTTAAGTTGATAAGAAAATAAAAAACGAATGATAAAAACTTCTTATTTTCCAACAACACATTCATGATTTTTGTTTGGGTCATCCAAAATCATTTTATATCAACTCCAATGCGAGTTGATTCAACCCTGAATCATGATCAATTCTCTTTGAGTTGATGTATAAATACACTCAAAAGGAAAGCGACTGAAGTATTCAAATAGAATTTTTAAAGCATAAAACGCAACTTAAAAAAAGGAAAAATATATGAACAGTCAAAAATATGAACAACTCACAAAAATGGCCAACGAAAAGAAATTTTCAGGTTTAATTCAAATTGAAGAAAATAATACCTTAGTTTATCAATATATCCAAGGTTTTGAGAATAGAGAAAAGCATATTCCAATCACTAAAAATACACTGTTTGCTATTGCATCTGGGACGAAGTTTTTAACCGCACTTGCCATAGGCAAATTGATTGATGAAAAGAAGTTCACACTGGATTCTAAAGTTAAAGATCTATATGACTTGAAAATAGAAAGCATAGATCCAAAGATTACCATCAGACATTTGCTTTCCAATACATCAGGGATGGCAGATTATTTAGATGAGGATTTACTCGATGATTCAGTACCTATACACTTTGATGTGCCATTTAAAGACTTAATCAATCCCAAAGATTTTATACCGATCTTTTCGAAGCGGGAACAAAAATCAACGCCTGGAGAAATATTCAACTATAACAATCAAGGATTTGTTTACCTAGCCATTATTATTGAAGAGATCTCAAAAATAGCATACAAAGATTATATCAATCAAAATATCTTGAAACCATTAGGTATATTTAGAAGTGGAATTTACCATTTGGATGACTATCCACAAGGTACAGCATTGGGATATCTGAATAATAAAGAAGATTCACCAACTAATATAGGTTTACTACCTTATCAATCCGGTGGCGATGGAGGGGCAATCTTTTCTTTTGATGAATTGAGAACACTTTGGAAATCATTCTTTGATTATAAAATTATCTCTAAAGAATTGGTGAATGAATTTATAAAGATTCACGCAGCCATTGATGAAAAAACAAATAATTTTTACGGGCTTGGCTTATGGCTAAAAAAGAAAGATGATGAAATCACTCCTTATTTACTTGGTGGAGATCCAGGAATATCATTTAGTTCTAGTTATTCACCATTCACCCAAAAATATACATGTGCAGTATCAAATACATCCCACGGTGTTTGGGACATATTTGGTATCTATAAGGATGTATAAATATCAGACGTATCTAGCCAGAAGTGTGAACTTAAATTCACAGGAGGATATGACATGGAATTGAACAAAATGGAATGGATGATAAGTGATCGAGCATTTTTTTCAGATTATCTCAAAACCTTTCAACAAAAAGATAAAGAAGCTTGGTCAAGGAACATCCTCCAGACCAAGCTTGATTTGTTATGCATTCCAACGAAAGTATTGTCTTCTATCGCGGATGAAATATCCAAAGGGAATTATCGTGCATTCTTAGATTTGAAAATCTTTGATTCCTATGAATCGATTGCTATTTATGGAAAAATCATATCAAAGATAAAAGACTTTGATGAGATGGTTCATTATTTAACTGTTTATTTGGATGTTATGGAGAATTGGGCACACTGTGATTTGTTATCCTTTAAGATAGATCAATCAAATAAAGATAAGTTTTTAACATTATCAGAACTATATCTTATGGACACAAGAACATTTGTGAGAAGATTAGGTTTAATGATTCTATTTCAGATGGTCAAAGATCGGTCGGTGCTACCGATCATCTTTGATAGCATAAAGAAGCTTAAAGGTGAGAATGAATACTATGTCATCATGATGGCTGGATGGCTTTTAAGCGAGTGTATCATACAGTATAGAGAACAAACACTTGAATATATGAGTTATGAGAAAGAACTAAATCAAAGAATAGTAAACAAGGGCATACAGAAATGCAGAGAAAGTAGAAGGATGACAGAGATTGAGAAGGATCAACTTCTTTCATATAAAAGAAAACATTGATCTTCTTCGTAGTGTGATGTTTTGGGATTGATTCCATCACTTACCCCATCTAAGTAGATGCAAAGCATGCCCATACTAATCCCATTTCACGTGTTTTTGGTGAAGCATGTGAAGGATTATTAATAATTTGGCTTTATTAAGTCATCGGATATCATTGAGCATAACAAAATCGATTGGACTTATTTTGAAGTAATATAAATTAGATCAGTGAATGTCAATGATAATTTAACCGTATTTTGTTTGTTATGTCCTTTAAACAACTAAGATATCGTTATCACTCGTAAATCAAGATACCATGCACAATTATCGAGTTCACATACAAGAACATTGTGTTATAATGAGTGAAGAATTTACGAAACAAAGGATATTATGTATGCAAAAACTACTAGATTTTTTAAATGGACAAATGAATCAACCTGCGCTTTATGGGAATTTACAATCTTCATGGTTTCACTATCTTGCGGTTATTTTAGTGATTATAGGATCTATCATCTCAGTGACTCGATTAAAGGGAATGGATGAGAAGAAATTAGACAAAGTCTTGATCATCTTTTCTATTATCTTATTAACACTCGAACTCTATAAGCAACTGATCTTTAGTTATCAAGCCAATTGGGATTATCAATGGTATGCTTTTCCTTTTCAGTTTTGCTCAACACCGATGTATATTGCTTTAGCTGCAGGGTTAACCAAAAACAAAGTGATCAAAGAAGCGATGATTAGTTTTCTAGCAACATTCGGTTTGTTCGCTGGTGCAGCGGTGATGATCTATCCTGCAACTGTGTTTGTCCAAACAACCGGGATTAACATTCAAACCATGGTGCATCATGGGGGAATGACTATTCTTGGTGTAGGTTTATTAGCAAATCATGTCAAACTTAAGTGGTCTTCTGTGCTTAAGGCATCGGTTGTTTTTGCTTCATTGATGGTTATCGCAATGGTAATGAATGGAGTATTTAATGCGTTCATTCAAGATGGCACCTTCAATATGTTTTTTATCAATCACAAATTTGATAATGGAATTCCCGTTTTAATGATATTTCAACCTTTAGTCCCACACATCGTTTTTCTTTTGATTTATCTGTTTGGATTTATGCTCTGTGCAAGCATTGTCTTTGGAATTCGTTATGGAATAGATAAAATTGACTTTCACAAAAAGCCGGTATATCAACGAGCTTAACCACTTTTTTCGTTAATAAATTATGTGCTTCATCAACCTCTTTCAGGGGGATCAATCTATTGGAAAACATGCAATTCGACAATAAAATGAAATCATTGGCGATCGATTTTTTCAAAGCCGGAGCAGTCATGACAGGCGCAATTTTTGTGATTAGCCTGATCATTTATTTGTTTGAAGGTATAGAGTTACGCACCGTTTTCATCATCACAGCATTGATTTTCTTCATATTTTATGTTTTTGGAGTAACATTTCTATTACAACAAAAAGTAATGACGTTTCATCATTCCACCGTTGAAATCATGTCAATATTGAAACGAAAAACTAAAGTGATCAATCTTTCCGATATTAAAGAAGTAAAAATTATCCATATCGGCAATTATCAGCCTAAAATTGTGATCAAGACACATGTGTGGAGATATGTCATCAATTGCATAAATACAACCCCAAATCAAAGTATAATAAATATCAAAACCTATTTCAAAAGTAAAAAGATTCCAACAAAGTATAAAGATCACGGAATTCGATGGTGATCATTTCTTCGTTGAATGAGATTCATTGAATAGGACTTTCTAATTATGAAATCATCCAACCTTCTCACGAATGAGAAGGTTTTTTGTTGATGTTTTCTAAGCTACTTTATAATCATTTAAATATTGAAAAGCGATTTTATACTCATCAACTTCACCTTGAATGCACCAGATCAAACCACTATGTCAAATGCTTTTCTCTAGACAGCAAAAGTGTTATAATTTTCAATAGATTTATGAATATCTTAGCCATTAAGCAAATTGACTTCATTGGCAGAAGGCGTGGGTATATTACACATGAAAAGAGCATTGAAGAAAGTAAAAGTTATCGCAATCATCCTATTATCATTATTACTGACCATGGTATTAGGGTTATTTATCTACACCTTAGATTCCTATGGACCATCACAGGAGATGTATGATGCGATTGATGCATTAACCTTAGACGATTTACAGGTGGTTAATGATTTCGATCAAATCAGTTATTTTGTCGATCAACCAAAGAAAAACATCGTTATCATTCCAGGGGGTAAGGTAAAACCCGAAAGTTATACGTATCTTGCTATCATGCTCGCATTAGAAGGTTATGATGTTACGATTGTCAAAACAGTATTTAATTTAGCCATTCTTACCCCAAATTATGGCTCACGATTCCTAAAAGAGGGTATCGATAACGTGGTTATCGGCCATTCTTTAGGCGGCACAGTAGCGAGTATGTTTAGTAGTGGTGACGATCGCGTGAGTGACATCATCTTTTTAGCCAGTTACCCGATTGCTGATGTTAAGGATAAAGATGTATTAGTCATCACGGGTCAATTTGATCTTGTATTAGACCTTAACGATTTAGAGGATAGTGAAGATTTATTACCCGATGATCGTATTCTTTATGAAATACTTGGTGGGAATCATGCTCAATTTGGCTGGTATGGTAATCAAAAAGATGATGGAGCAGCAACCATGTCCACCAAGGAACAACAAGACATCATCAAGGATCAGATCATTGATTTTATTGAATGAGGATCTACTGCTTGGGTGTTCTTATGGCATAAAATGATTCAATCATCATAACGCATGTTTTAATCAATCAATGATATACTTTAAGAGTAAAGGAAGTGATTATTTGTGAAAAATACGTTGATTTCGTTTAATTTGAAGATGGGTTTTCTCCATCTTGTTCAAGGCACAATTATTTTAATATTGTCATTAACCGTGGATGTTTTCAGGGATTTTAAGCCCACGATCTACGGTCGATTTTTCGAAGTCTTTGAAGGTGGGTTATATGGTCCTGGAACACAAGAATTATTTACACTACCCTTCGGAATATTGGTTGCACTCTTCTTGTTGTTAAGTGCTGGTTTTCATTTCTTGATT
The DNA here is from genome assembly GCA_003605085.1 of Acholeplasma sp. GTDB lineage: Bacteria > Bacillota_I > Bacilli_A > Acholeplasmatales > Acholeplasmataceae > Peloplasma. The sequence continues at coordinate 15,953 of QZKD01000010.1, forward strand.
GCGATTCCCCTTAAGAATCGCTATCTTTCCTCGATTGAACGAGGAATCAATCCTTATCGTTGGTATGAATATGCACTTTCATCATCCATCATGATTGTCTTGCTTTCTGCTATGTTTGGTTTACTGACAATAGAAGCAGTTATTCTAATCTTTGTGCTGAATGCTGTTATGAATTTATTGGGCTTGTTAATGGAAAAAATGAACCCACTGCTGCGCGAAAGTACAGATTGGACAGCTCATTTTTTTGGATGGATAGCAGGTTTAGCACCGTGGATAATGATTGTCATTTACATGTTTAATAGTGGCGATTTATCAAAACTTCCATGGTTTGTTATTCCAGGCCTTATCTTCTATTTCTTAGTGTTCAATCTTTTTGCATTTAATCAAATTCTACAATATAGAAAAGTGGGACCTTGGAGTTCATATATTTATGGAGAAAAAATGTATGTGTGGCTTAGTTTAATTGGTAAATCTGCTCTTGCATGGTTCATTTTCATAGGTATACTTCTAGCATAGTCAATATTTTCATTGTTTGAATAATGCAGATTGGAATCATAGTATTCTCGATTTCTTGTTGCAATAGTTTTGATTGAAACCAATTTTCCCCACAGGATAAAATAACAATTCACATATTGATTTATCCATGGTTAAAGTATAGAATATAGACGAAGAGAAAGAGAATATATATTTACGCAACGAGAGGTTTGTCTCTTGTTGCGTTTTTCTTTATGTTCCTACAATGAAATAAGAAGTAGTTAATATTATGACTTTACCTATTTGAATAAGCAATCAGATGACCTAATATAAATTAAATAAATAATGGGGAAAATCACATTTATTTGATTAAAATTGTTACATGATATAATGAATGAGTAAAGATTGACAATCCTTTGTCAAAATCTCTTGGTATGGCACGAAAATACAAAAGAAAATATAGGAGAAAAAAATGAAAGTAGCCCTTATTACGGATTCTGGAGCTAATTTATCAAAAGAGTTTATTGCAAAGCACAAAAATTTGTATGTGATTCCATTAATGATTATTATCAATGGAACCTCATATCGTGATCAAATTGAGGTCACAGCAGAAGAGGTTTATCAACAGATTGATGAAAAACAGATGACAACATCATTGCCCAACATGGATGATTTAAAAGATGTATTTGATAATATTCAAGCCAAAGGAATTAAGGATGTTTTAGTTATCAATATTTCATCGGGTTTATCAGGGACGTACAATGCATTTCGATTAGCATTTGAGACGTATCAACAATCTTTTAACATTACTCATTATGATTCAAAAACACTCGGTGGTGCACAGGGGTATTTGGTTGAAGAAGCTTTAGAATTACTCGCAAAAAATGTTGCCATTCCTGAGATTATCAAAGCTTTAGATCAGCAACGTTATCATGATTCTCTCGCCATTTATACCATCAACACGCTAAAGTACTTAAAAAGAGGTGGACGTATTGGGAAGGTGGAAGGTACCATTGGTGACATTTTAAAAATCAAACCTGTCATTACAGTGAATGACGAAGGTGTTTATGTCACGCTATCAAAAGGTTTTGGTTTGACACGATCATTATTGAAAATGAAAGATTTAATGGTGGAAAAATTTGGTGATCATGCCATCGATCTTACCGTGCATTATGGGGATGATCTAGAAAAGGCAGAATCACTTTCACAAACATTAACAAAAGTATTGAATGTAAGAAATATCATCTTATCACCTTTAACTCCAGTTTTAGGCATCCACACAGGTCCGATGATGTTTTCATTTATAGCAAGAAAAGTTAAATAATGTAGAATGATATAATCCCCTTAAAGTAGACACTACAAGTAGTCCAAGGTGTAGATGTTAACAGAAAGGGGATTTTTTCTTTTGGTAAGAAGCCATCAATTTAGCACAGAAATAAAGCATGTATTCATTCATCCGTATCAAATCTATGAGTTAGATAACTCAAATGCTTGAATATGCACAATTCATCTCATAGTGGTTGACAAAAACGAATGATTCATGTAAAGTGTTAGAGGTGATGTGGCCAAAAAATCATACATTGGCCATTTTTGTTTGTAAAGGGGTTATCAATTCATGATTACTGTATCGAATGTAAGTTTAATATTCTCGGATAAGAAATTATTTGAAGATGTCAATTTAAAATTTTTACCAGGAAATTGTTATGGAGTGATCGGTGCGAATGGTGCTGGGAAATCCACATTCTTGAAATTACTTTCTGGAGAAAAAGAACCAAGCCCAGGTGAGATTATTATCGAAAAAAATAAACGTCTTGCTGTCTTAAGTCAAAATCAAAACGCATTTGATGAATTTACTGCAATAGAAACTGTTTTTATGGGACACAAAAAGTTGTTTGAAATCATGCAAGCCAAAGAAAGAATTTACCAAAAAGAAACCATCACAGATGAAGAGGGCTATGAGCTTTCCCACTTAGAAGCAGAATTTGCAGAACTCAATGGATGGGATGCGGATTCTGATGCAGAAAAATTACTCAACGGATTAAATGTTCCATCAAGTGAGTTCAATAAAAAAATGAGCGACATACTCCCCAAACATAAAGTTAAAATTTTGTTAGCTCAAGCTTTATTTGGCAATCCAGACATTTTACTCCTTGATGAACCTACCAACAATCTGGACTTTGAAGCGATCGATTGGCTTGAAGATTTTTTAACTGATTATCCAAATACCGTGATCACTGTTTCCCATGATCGCCACTTCCTAAACAACATATGTACACACATGGTGGATATTGATTATAATCAAGCGAAGATGTATGTGGGTAATTATGATTTTTGGATGGAGTCCTCACAACTCATTCAAAGATTGATGGCAGATAAAAACAAGAAAAAAGAAGAACGAATTCAAGAGTTGAAATCATTTATTGCACGCTTTAGTGCTAATCTTTCTAAATCTTCTCAAGCGACTTCACGGAAAAAAGCCTTAGAGAAAATTCAATTAGATGAGATCGTTCCCTCGACAAGAAAATATCCGTTTATCGGATTTGAGATTGAAAAGGCATTAGGTAAAGATGTCCTTGAGGTTGATCGTTTAAGCGCTTCAATCGATGGAATAAAACTCTTTGAAAATGTTTCATTTGTCATCAATCGTGGTGATAAAGTGGCTTTATTGGGCGATAATGACCTTGCTAAAACGGCATTGCTAAAGATCCTTGCAGGCGAACTAGAGCCTGAATCTGGAAGCATTAAATGGGGACAGACTGTCGTAAAATCATATTTCCCCAGTGATAATGATGATTATTTTATGGGTAAAACTATGAACTTAATCGATTGGTTAAGACAGTATTCAAAAGAACCTGCAGAATCGTATATTCGTGGCTTCTTAGGAAGAATGTTATTTAGTGGAGATCAACCTTTAAAGGAAGTTAAGTTTCTATCGGGTGGTGAAAAGATGCGCTGCATGTATTCGAAACTGATGCTTTCCCAAGCCAATACACTACTTATCGATTCTCCCACCATTCATCTTGATCTTGAAGCAATTCAAGCGGTAAACAGAGGACTAGAAGAATATAAAGGATCACTTATAGTTGCATCACATGATCATCAGTTATTGCAAACGGTGTGTAATAAAGTCATCGAGATTGCTGATCTGGGCTCGTACTCTTATGAAGGTGCACTGGATGAATACATCGGTAATAAAGAAATTAAACAAAGGACACAGTTGCTTTATAAAGATGATATTTAAATGACTTAGTGTTCGATATTTATCAAAAAAGAGTATGTCCACCATAGATATCTTTATGGTAAATACATGCTCTTTTAATTTTATGAATGAACACAGCATTTAATTTTATGATCAAAGATGTTAAACAATGTTTAGTTTATACATGGATCGTTCTTTATACCAAGCCGAATAAAACACGAATGACATCACTTGCTCGATAGATAGTAGATCCTTTTTTAAGAAATCTAGCGATGAATTTTAAATCATCACCCGCTGTGACGATCGGTATTTCATGATCGCCATTCTTTCTCTTTTGACCTAGCCCAAGGGTAGCTACAAGACCATTGCACAAACATTTTCTTCCCTTTGTGTCTTCAATCTTTCCGCCCTTCTTGACGTAATCATCTATAGGTTCAGAAGGACAACGATAGCCAATCTTACCATTTTCTTTTCGATAGGCTTCTCTTAGATATCCGATATCACAGATACGGTTTCTCTTTAAGTACGTTTCTTCCATAGCAGTTGTATCTTCCACCTCAACGACTTTAAAGGGAAATCCAGTAGGAGAGGCAAGCGGATCTGTCTTCACTCGTCCCAACCCCTTTAAAACTGCATTTATTATTCTTTCTTTAAGTGATTTTTCCATTCCCGATTCTTCACTGAAGGCGAAAGCAGTTCCTACCTGAATACCAGTAGCTCCCAAAGATAGTGCACGTAAAAAATCTTCACGACTACCAAATCCACCAGCGAGCCAAAAAGGTAAACCAATATTCTTAACAACTTCTAAATCAACCTCATCTCGAGTACCGTAGATGGGTTCACCATCATCATTAAGCATGACTTTACCTCTTGGATTTGCATTATGGCCACCCGCAACAGGCAATTCAATCACAAAACCATCCGGTGAACCAAAATCACTGCGCGAGAGATGAAGTGCTAAAGTATGCGATGAGACAATGGCTAAAAACTTAGGTCTCTTTAATTTGGGAAGAGGGTGACCTTTGGCAAATTCTTTGGGGGAAAATGTCATGTCAACAGGTTCATTGGTGACATTATCCAAAACCTTCAAAGGTAAGGATGCATCTTGGTTTTCGGCGAATTTATCGAGTATCATCGGTATTTTGATTGGAATACCTGCACCCATCAATATATAGTCCACACCTGCAAGCATAGCCCCATAGATGGAAGGTAGTGTCGGTAACTGAATCTTTTCTAATAAATTCATACCCACGACACCTTGATGCCCTTTTTTAGCCAAGTATACTTCGACATAACAGGCGATGACCATAAGTTCTGTAAGTAAATATGACCGTTCTAAACTAGGCATGGGGACTGCTTTATATGCGCCTTTTCCGTCTTCAGTAGTCACATTCAAACGATACGTATCAAGGACTCTTTCTGCCATTTCAGGATAAGGAAAAGATAAGATCGCATCGATGATGTCCTGACTGCATTCTTTTTGTTGCAACTTTCTTGCCAGAGTTAGTGCAAGTGCGGTTCCTGAAATCACACCGAGTTGTCCTTGCATAGAGACACTACGGGCGAGAGCAACACTGGATACACCTACGCCCATACCGCCTTGTATAATCTGTGGTAAATGATTCATTGAAAATCTCCTTTATTCATTGTTTTTATAAATATTTTGATATTCAAACCATTTGGATTAAATCAATTATACATGAGAATCGAATAAAGGATTAAAAAAACGTCATGATTACGTTTTCATGATGTCTATAGGTCATTCATACGTTGGATATCAGGTATTTATAAGAGTTTAATGATTCGATAAGTTGTGAAGCATTCATGAGTATTTTGATTATGTTATAATAAAACATAGAAACATAATACAAGCACACGGAGCATATATGTATATTTTTGATGGTATATTGATTCTCACAACACTCGTTTCAACGATTTTCTACATGTCGAAAGATAAAATTGATAAGAAATATATCGCTTATGCGATACTTTTTAATTTACTTGTCATTGTCATACATAGTTTTATCGGTTATATAAAATGGCAAATCATCCCCATCTATGTTCTAGGCTTTCTATTGGTTTTATTGGGGAATGTAAAATTATCTAAAAAACTTCTTAGAATTTTGTTTATCAGTTTCTATACATTCATACTGATTGCATCGATGGCTTTACTTTATGTGTTCCCTATGTCGGATATCCCCAATCCCTCTGGTCAATATATAATTGGTACTAGAGATTTTATTATCGAAGATCAAGACCGACTAGAACTATATACAGAAGATTCCCTTGATACGAGAGAGTTTGCCTTTAGAATGTGGTATCCAACAGATTCTACTAGTCAGCAAGTCGTCTCCAAATGGATTGGAAATCTTTCGGTTTCAAGAGGACTTGCTGGTAGTATTGGATTACCCTCGTTTATTTTAGATCAGATTAGTCAAATTAACTCGAATTCATATGTCAATGCACCTTTGAGTCTCCAAGAAGATAGTTATCCCGTGGTGATTATCTCACATGGTTGGGGTGGATTTATGAGTCTTCACACAGACCTAGCTGAAGAACTTTCCAGTCGGGGCTATGTTGTTGTATCCATCGATCATACCTACGGCTCTGTAGCGACAAATTTAGGGGACAGAATTGCTATACAGAATCAGGATGCATTACCTGATCGAAGCGAAGCCAACTTCCTGAGTGCAGCCAACCAACTCGTGTACACTTATGCAGGAGATATATCTAAAACACTGGACTATCTCGAATCAGAAAACGACATAACCTCTGATGCATTTTTCAAAGGCAAACTGGATTTAGATCATATCGGACTTATTGGGCACTCAACAGGTGGAGGAGCTGATGTTGCTGTTGCATTAAACGATGACCGTATCACTGCACTTCTTGGTCTTGATGCATGGGTTGAACCCATCTCTAGCGAAGAGATAGAAAAAGGGTTAAGCATTCCAGCTATTTTTCTAAGAAGTGAGACATGGGAAGAGGGATTGAATAATGCTAATCTCTATGACTTAATTCTAAATAGTGATCAAGCAGAACTCTACCAAATCGATGGAACCACACATTCGGATTTCTCTATGGCATACATGTTTTCTCCTCTTATGAGCATGATTGGATATACGGGATCCTTGAATAGCGATTACCTCTTGCAGATGCAAAAAGATGTGATGAATGTATTTTTTGATCAACATCTGAAAGGAATCATAGATCAAAATATAGATTTATCCTTGTATGAAGAACTCAAAAATATAGAATTATCTTAACAATTAATAATCATAAGTTATACTGAACTCTTCCATTATCGGAGGAGTTTTTTATATGTGTTTAACCTTTTTTAGTCTAACTTGAATACACCAATTTGGGATTATAATAAAAGAGAACAAATTCGGTCAAGTAAATGAACTAAGTCATCTATATAATGGATATGTGGTGAGAAGATGAATGAATCTATCAAAGAAATAGCAAAGCTCCAGCAATATATCGAAGACCACATCCACGATGAAATTACTCTTTTGAAGCTAGCACGAGAGAGCAACTATTCACCTTGGTATGTGGACAAACTATTCAAAAAGCACGTAAATAAATCACCAATGCAATACATCAAAGAGCGAAGATTAACCTTAGCAGCACTTATGTTAAGAGATCATCCCATGAAAGTGATGGATGTAGCTTTAGAGTTCTTATTTGACTCACATGAAGGATTTACCCGTGCTTTTTCAAAACATTTTGGGATTAGTCCCTATCGATATAAGGTTGAGACTCCAGCCATTCGATTGTTTTTACCATATATCGTCTCTGACTACAAATCATTTGAACAAAGGAGAACAGAATCAGTGGAAACACAAGCCATTCCCATTTTTACTCAAGTCATCGAAAGACCCGAACGAAAACTCATTCTAAAAAGAGGAGAAAAAGCGAAACATTATTTCGCTTATTGTGAAGAAGTAGGGTGTGATATTTGGGGAATTTTAACCTCTATCAAAGAAGCTTTATATGAACCTGTAGGTTTATGGTTACCCAATAAGCTAAAGGCAGGAAAATCGACGTATGTTCAAGGGGTTGAAGTTCCTTTAACGTATGATAAATCAATTCCAGATGGATTCGAAATCATCACTTTAAAGCCACAGTTTTACATGATATTTCAAGGGCCTAAATATGATGATTGTGATTTCATGGAAGCCATCGATAGATTCAATCAAGCAGTTTCAACGTTCGATCCCACAGTTTATGGATATGAATTTGATCTTGATGAAGCCCCAGTATTTCAGCTTGAACCACGAGGTGAACGAGGATATATCGAAGCTAAACCTATACGAAAGATAAATCTATAACTGAATTACTTATTGATCTACAAAGATATTTTAAAGGGCACTCTTCTCATCGTGAGTCGAGTGTCTTTTTAATCTATAAGCACATGATAATTTGACAGGCAAGATATTTCACTAGCATAAAATATTTGCATATTCATAGATAGAGGTAACGAAGTATGTCTAAGTATTTTCAATTGATACCAAAAAAATAACAAAAACTCAACATTTTTCCGATATAATAAGGATAAATACATCATATACGAGGAGATTCTTATGAAAAAATGGGTATTGATTATTTTAGGTGTCCTGTTAGCCTTTTTAGGTAGCATCGGTATTCAGTTTGCAATTAACATGGGCATTGATCCGATACCCTCTAGACCATCAGGTGAGTATAACTCAGGTGGTGCCGATCGATTGCTTTATTATTTCTATCAAGAGGAACTTGGTCAACCTGTGGATGGAATCACACTTAGTGATGATTTCATCGATGCTGAATTAGAAGGAACCTTTGATTATATCAATGGTCGCTATGATGTGGCTGATTTCAGAGTGAATGCACTCATAAGACTCTATCTCTCTTATAAAGACTTAATGGCAGAACATACACAAGATGCCATTCAAGATGTCTTACTGGGTTTTAAGTATTGGATGGATCAAGGTGGCGAAGATTCGATGTGCTTCTGGTCAGAAAACCATCAAATCTTATTTGCCTCAGAGGAATACTTAGTGGGACAAACATTCCCAGATCAAATCTTTTCTGTGGACGGAAAGACGGGTTTAGAACACATGGCGATGGCAAAAAATCGCATCGATGCATGGCTATATCAACGCTTTACCTATGGTTACACGGAATGGTACTCCAACAATTATTATCCTGAAGACATCGGACCATTATCCAACTTGATTCAATTCGCTGAAGATGATGATTTAGTGCTTCGTGCCAAGATGGCCATGGATTTATTGTGGTATGATATGGCTTCACAAAGTTATCGATACGAAGGTGTTGATGACCTTGGATCACCACGTATTTATTACATTTTCAATTCTTCATCAGGTCGAAGCTATTCGGATAATCGAATGAGTGATGATACGGGCAATCGGATGAGAGATTACATTGATTATATCATTCAACCCAATGAAACCGAAGATTTAGTTGATGGATGGGGATCATCAGCGAATGGATTTTTCAATGCATTTCGTCAAATGATGGATGCCAGAGATATAGAAGGAGATCCTTACTATCAAGTCCCTGAAGTTATTAAAGCTATATTTAATGACCCCGCAGAGGAAAAAGTCATTCGTGCATCACAATCATTAAATGTAGAAGAACTAAAGGATGAGGGATTACTGGGACAAGAAGATCATCAAATCATGATGCAATGGGCAATGGAAGCATTTAGTAATCCTGAAGTCGTGAATAATACCATTAAGTATATGGATACAAACAATATGTTTACGAATGAATTTTTGAATGATTTTAAACTAGTTAATCTTTGGCCACTTCGTGCATTTAACCTTTTGGGCATGGTGAGTAGAACCCTTAAACCATCAACCAATGGAGTAGCTATCGAACGTGCAAATGTCTATACGTATAAAAACGATCACTTCCTGATGTCTACAGCGCAAGCGTATCAAATGAATGAATACGCGGATCAACATGCAGTGCATCAATTCAATCTTTCCAATGAGGTATCTGTGTTCTCTACACAACCCGCCAAAATTCAACGACGTTCTGGAACGCCGACGTACTGGGTAGGTAACGGAAGACAGCCGATGAGTGTTCAAGAAAAGAATGTAAACATCTCCATCTATCAACCCCCAACAGAAGTGGGCTTTATGGAACCCATGATAATAAAAGAAACGACGCACGTCTTCTTCCCACAACAACTCTTTGATGAAGTCAATATGGATTATCTTGATCAAGGGATGATCTTTGGACGTGTCAACTCATCCTATATTGGGATTCACGCACGCTATGCCTTAGTCTTCACGCCATTTGAAACATCCAATAAAGAAGGCGATCAAGACGATATGCTTAAACGAGGATCCGTAGGAACAATCCTTACCGATGATTATGATTTGGTACAAACAGGCGTCGGCGATCACTATTACGTGACTGAGATGTCATCTTCTGAGATTGAAACTTTTAATGGATTTGTTGATCGTATGATGGCAAATACATTGGTCTATAACGAAGAGAATCATGAAGTGATTTATTCGACAACGATGTATTTAGAATCCAGTATCACTTCGTTAAAAGCCAATATGCAAGGATCCTTTTGGGTGGATGATGTATTACAAGATCTTGAATATCCTCGGTTCTATTCACCATATGTCGATGGTGCAATTGCAAGAAAACCCGAAACAATCACTTTTAGTTTTGAAGGACATCAACTCACCTTAAATTTTGAGCAAAAATCACGGGTTATGTCATGAGACAGATTGGACTTCAAACATATACGGTTCGAAAGTTGATGAAAGAAGACCTAGAATTGACATTCTCTGAACTCAAGTCGATGGGTATTCAGCAAATTGAAGTTTCACGAATGCCCATTAATGATGACACTGCACAAAAAATAAGTGAGTATCAATTTGATGTGTGTTCTTTACAGATCACGATGAAAAAGTTGTTTAATGATGCAGAAGAAATCATTCGTTTTGCACGAACGGTCAATGCAAATCATGTCGTCGTCTCAGTGTTGCCGTGGTGGGGGCATATCCCTGTGATAGGCATCAAGCGATTTGTTAAGAAGATGCATGAATTACAGCGTATCTATGAAAAAGAAGGGATCATCCTTTCGTTTCATCACCATGCTTACGAGATCAAAAACGATATCTTACCTGTACTCGATAAATGGTTAGACAAAAAAATAGGCTTTATTATCGATACCTACTGGATTACTTTCTCGAAAAAGGATCCGTTAGAGGTGTATCAAGACTTCAAACATCGTGTTAAAGGCATTCATTTAAGAGACTATGTGGATGGTCATGATATCACACCGGGTAAAGGCAACATTGATTTTAAACGTATTTTTGGCCAAGTGCCAGATACGGTCTATACTGTAATTGAAGAAAATGCGAAAGATCCATTGATTGCAATTAAAGAAGCAAAACACTATTTGGAGGGACTTCTATGACACAAAAACCGTTTAGCAACAAAGAAAAAATGTTATTCGCTTGGGGTGACGTCTTTGGTGGTGGTTCACAAGCCATGATTGGCGTACTCTATTTAATTTTTCTAACAGACATTATAGGTATTAATCCTGCACTGGCAGCAACAGCAATCATGATTTCCAAGGTGTGGGATGCCATCAGTGATCCATTGATGGGGGTCATCAGCGATAATACCCGCACTAAATTTGGTCGAAGAAGACCTTACATTTTCGCGGGTGGGTTGATGGTACTTATTGCCTATCTGCTTATGTGGTTTCCTCTAGGTAGTGGTTTAACAGAAGGTGTTAAAGTCTTCTATGCGATTGCGACATATCTATTTTATAGTACAGTGGCAACGATTGTCATGGTACCTTATAGTTCACTTTCGGCGGAAATCACCACGGATACTAAACAGCGTAATAGCGTTAACCTAATTCGTTTGATCATCTCTACGGTCGCGAGCGCAGTATGTACCCTTGTTCCTTCGATGCTATTAGAACAATTCAAAGCAGGAGCATTTGGCATTAATGTCTTTTATGTTGTTGTGGGTATTGGTTTTGGTATCTTCTTCGCCCTTCCCCTTGTTCTTATTGGTTTTTTTACAAGGGAAAGAGCCAACCTTCCTGAAGAAAAATCTGTTTTCTCGATGAAAACATTTGTTAAGCCCTTACGGATTCGTGCGTTTCGTGGTTTGGTATATATGTATTTATGCCAAAGCATCTCGATGGATATCTTGTCTGCGGGAATCATATTCTTCACCACATATGTATTAATCTCGGGATCATCTACCGTCTTTTTAGGAATCTTTATCGGGGTTCAACTCTTGATGTTTCCCTTAATCAATTCACTTGTCAATAAAATCGATAAGAAGAGAGTTTATTATTACGGATTACCTTTAGCGGTAGTGGCATTTCTCTTTGTAGGGTTGTATCCTGAAGAATGGCCGATCATAGGTGCATATGCATTAACTGGACTCACTGCACTTGGTTTTGCGGGAGCTCAATTGATGAGTTGGATTATTTTCCCAGATACTGTGGATGCGGGTGAACTTGTGTTAAATGAACGTCCCACTGGATCGTTTTCTGGAATCATGACCTTCATCAGAAAGACAGCATCTGCAATCGCTATTCAGATTTTTGGTATTATGCTCGCTGTATCAGGATATATTCAACCCACTGAGTTGATTCCCTCACCTACACAACCCGAAGCTGCTGTTTGGGGAATTCGTCTAGCGATGTCACTCTCTTTCGTCATCTTGATGACGGTAGGATATTTCCTTGCAAGACGTTTTGTGTTGACCAAAGCACTGACACTAGAAATTTCATCATTCCTTGATAAACGTGAAAAACGAGTCGAACTATCAGATGATGAAAACAAGCGATTGATTGAGATAAAACAAATCGTCGGTTAAAGGAGAAGGACATGGCTACAGAAGATGTTGGTATGGCCATCAAAATGAATACGAAGTGTTTTCCTGAGATCGTGGATTTAGATCAAGAGAAGACAATCGATGAAACCAATCTTTTATCATTGGTAGATTTTGTGAATGCACGTTATGACTGTGCAGATTTCCGCATGCTTGTCTTGATAAAAACTTATAAGGACTACAAGAAACTTTTAACAGATACAACGATCCAAAAGATTAAAGAAGCCATCCTCAATTTTAAATATTGGATGGACGAACCTGGCGATGATGGGATGTGTTTTTGGTCGGAGAATCATCAACTCATCTTTCATACATGTGAATATTTAGCAGGATTAATATTTCCAGAAGCTGTTTTTACTAATGATGGGAAAACAGGAAAAGAACATGTAGAAAAAGCAAAGATAAAAATCGAGCACTGGTTGAATGATCGGTTTATGTATGGCATGACTGAATGGCATTCCAACACCTATTATGAAGAAGACATCGCACCACTAACTCTTTTAATCGAACAAGCAAAAGATCAAAAGATAGTCGTTCGTGCAAAAATGATGTTGGATTTACTTCTTTTAGATATGGCACTCTATTCATTTGAAGGTTATTTTGTCACCTCATCTGGACGTGCTTATGAGAAACAAAAGAAGCGCGGAGCGGATGCCGATGTCAATGATATACTAAAAAAAGCTTTTGGTATTTTAAACCATGAGTATGATTACACGAGATTATCAACACTCTTTCTTCTAACAAAGAATTATCAAGTCCCTGACGTGATTCATTTGATTGCACAACAACGTGAAAAGGGCATTATCAAGGCATCTAACGGTTTGAATCTCTCTGAAGTCAAACATGAAATCAGAGAGAAAACCAATGATCGACAAGGCATGTATTTTTGGGCGATGGAAGCTTTTACGAATCCTGAGTCTATCATGATGACGATGAAAATCTACAATGATTGGCATTTAGAAGAAAACAATTTTTTACGCGACCTTAAAATGATTAACGCACCGGTTTTAAGAAAGTTAAAACTTCTCCCACTATTGGTAAAAATCCTTAATCCAGCCACTCGAGGTGTTGCTATTGAACGTGCGAACACCTATGTTTATCATACAAAACATTATATGCTAACAACAGCACAAGCCTATCATCCAAAGGATTTTGGTGATCAACAACATCTATGGCAAGCTTCACTTCCCGGAGATATTCATCTCTTTTCAACCCATCCAGGATCACCGATGTTCGATGATCCAGCAAGAAATTTCTCGCCATCTTATTGGGTCGGTAATGGTATTAATCCTTTGGTGGTGCAACACGAGAATCGAGTATTTATTCTCTATAACCTCACCCCTCGTAAAGGATTTTTAGAAAGAAAAAGACAAACATTTATCCATATCAATCTACCTTTTGATGTGTTTGATGAAGTGATTGAAATGGAGAAGACAATCTTCCTAATGAAGAAAAAGACATACTGTGCACTTCAATTCTCCAAAGTCTATGAGAAGAAAAATGATGAAGTCATGGTGCACGGTAAGCACATCCAAATGGTCGTGACCATGGGATCATCTGAACAAGATGGATCATTTAAAGAGTTTATAGCCAAGAGAGAAACTGAAGAACTTTTAATGACACGCTTTGGTATCTATTTAGAAGATATAGAGCATTCATATCGTATAGGTTGGAGTATACCACTCATGATTGACAAGACATACGTGCCTTTAGAATATCCAAGGTTAGAATCCAACTTTGCCCAGATTGAACGAAAACCAAAATCCATTGACATACAGTTTAGCGGTCATGGACTTACATTGGATCATGATGCATGCACAAGGGAGGTTTGGACGAATGAACGTTATCGAAAAGATCAATAAATTAGCACGTGATATCGTAGAAACTTGGGATCCTAAGATGAAGTGGATGTGGGGTGAAGCTCTTTTGGGGTATGCGCTCTCCCTTTTGGATGAACATCAAAAGACCGATCAGTTTACACCATTCTTGAAAGCATACTGTGACTACTATGTCGCAAATTCCCCTCGTGTTGACCAAAGTGATACCTCTGCTCCTGGACTTATTACGTATTACATGTGGAAGAAAACGAAGAATGAAGACTATAAGACATTGACTGATCGCGTGATTCACTACATCATGAAAGAACCACGACTTATCGAAGACTCCGTTAATCATCTGGGAAATTCACTCGAAGGCAAGTTTTACCCTAAATCGATTTGGGTCGACAGTCTCATGATGTTTTCTGTTTTTCCAGCAAGATACGCGAAAGAACAAAATGATCAAGAGATGATGAAGGTTGCTGCTAGACAACCCCGCATCATGGCTAAATATATGCAAGACCCTAAAGATCACCTTTGGTATCACAGCTATTGGACCACGTGGAAAACACACTATCCAAAGAGAAAGATCTACTGGGGACGGGGCAATGGATGGGTCATTGCTGCTCTACCCATGATCTTAGAATCCATTGGTGATCATGAAGAAAAGGATCAAATCATCACCATCTTCCAAAAAACTGCGCAAGCATTATTACCTTATCAACGCTCAGATGGTGCTTTTGAAACAGTAATTAACAAAGTGGGTAAGACTTATCGTGAATTATCCTTTACTGCACTTGTCGCTTCAGGGTTTCTCCAAGGTTTCCGTTTAGGACTTCTCGATGAATCCTTTAAAGTCGCAGGAGAAAAAGCATTATTTGCCGTCATCAATGCTCTATACGAAGAAAATGGAAGACTCTTTATGCCTGAGATCAGTGGACCGACCATACCGATGCCACTATTTCCGTACTTGGGCTATAAGCTGATTCCCAAAAATAAAAATTGGTCCTATGGACTCGCAGCATTAATCTTTGCTGGTATTCAATACGATTTGCTAAATCAACAATAAAAGGTAGGATACAACAATGAAAATGGTAAAGATTGCCTACATTGGTGGTGGATCTCGGCTATGGGCTCGTGGATTGATGAGCGATTTAGCCCTTGAAAAAGAAATAGGTGGCGAAGTCTCTTTATATGATATCGATCTAGAGGCTGCTGAAAATAATGCCATCATTGGCAACAAGATGATGGCACTCGATCAAACTGTTGGAAAGTGGATCTTCACGGTTGCAAAAACACTTGAGGAATCACTACAAAACGCAGACTTTGTGTTCATTTCCATATTGCCGGGGACATTTGATGAGATGGAAACCTATGTCCATGCACCTGAAAAATGGGGCATATATCAAACGGTAGGTGATACGACAGGACCCTCAGGGATATTCCGCTCATTGATCATGATGCCTATCTATGCAGAGTTTGCCGAAAAGATTAAACGATTTGCCCCCAATGCATGGGTCATCAATTTTACTAACCCGATGACGATGTGTGTACAAATGCTTTACCATGTATATCCAAAGATTAAAGCATTTGGTAATTGTCATGAAGTTTTTCATGTCCAAATGATTCTCGCTAAAGCACTAAAAGAAGTGAAAGGCATTGATGCGACCCGTCATGAGATAAAGATTAATCCTCAAGGGATCAATCATTTCACGTGGATCAATTATGCATCTTATAAAGATATGGACTTAATGCCTATCTATAAGACATATGTCGATAAATACTATAATGCAGGTGTTCATGGAGAAAATTGGATTCATGTAGGACCTTTTGGCAGTTCTGAACGAGTCAAGTTTGATCTTTTTAAACGTTTTGGAGTCATTGCAGCAGCAGGCGATCGCCACTTGGTTGAGTTCTTACCTCATGAATGGTATACAAAAGATAAAGAAACGATTGATAAGTGGCGCTTCTTTCTCACTCCTGTAAGTTTGCGGAAGCAAATTAAGGAAAGAGGAAATGCATCAGCAAAACGCATTATCGAAGGCAAAGAAAACGTTGAAATTCATGGATCTGGAGAAGAAGGCATTCTGCAGTTAAAAGCTATTTTAGGGTTAACAGAGCTCATCACGAATGTCAACATGCTCAACTATGGTCAAATCCCCAATTTACCTTTAGGACATGTTGTCGAAACCAATGCGTTATTTCGCAGAAATGATGTTAAGCCTATCTATTCTGGAGAAATGCCAGAACTTCCTGCCGAAATGACACGACCCCATGTAATGAATCATCAACGGTTGCTCAAAGCGTTTGATCAAAAAGATTTGACGTATGCACTTGAAGCCATGTATCATGATGTATCATTAAGTCATCTATCCAAAGAAGACATTAAAGCTATGTTTATCTATGTGATCGAAAGAATCAATGAGTATCTTGGATACTATACACATACACCTAAAGAGTTGTTTGATAGATAAACAAGTTTAAGGCAAAAGAAAGAGCCCTGCGAGAAAGTATTTGATTAAAACGGACAATAAAATAAAAAGAGTAGAGTTATGTGTATTCATAGCTCTATTTTTGTTATATAAGAGTATTGAGAGGAGGT
>QZKD01000005.1 GCA_003605085.1 Acholeplasma sp.
ATAAATGACGAAAGTGATTTATAATAGAAGTGAGGTTGTAAATAATGAGATTCAATCAAATAAATTTTGATACTTTTAAGTATAATAAACAAGATTTCACCATGAAATCTGTTTTGTCTTAAGATATGAATTGACAACAACGATCAATCAAAGGGAGAAATATATGTACAAAAAAGAAGAGCTCAAAGATTGGGTTCAAGAGATGGCAGAACTCTGTGAACCTAAAGAGATTTACTGGTGCGATGGAACCGATGAAGAGTATAATAACTTGATGGCGATGCTTGTTGAAGAAAAAAAGGCTGTTCCTCTAAATGAGGTTAAACGTCCAGGATCGTTTGCATTTTTTTCAGATCCAAGTGATGTCGCTCGGATCGAAGATCGTACCTTTATCGCTTCACTTCACAAAGAGGATGCAGGTCCTACCAATAACTGGATTGATCCGGTTGAATTAAAAGAAAAGATGATCAAATTATATAGAGGATCGATGCGTGGTAGAACGATGTATGTGATTCCATTTATGATGGGTCCTTTTGGTTCACCACTTTCAAAAATAGGTATTGAACTCACCGATAGTGCCTATGTCACATGTAATATGAAACTTATGACTCGCATGGGCCGTGATGTATTAAAAGAACTAGAGGCAAAAAATGAATTTATTCCCTGTTTACACAGCGTAGGATATCCACTAGAAGAAGGTCAAGAAGACCTCCTCTGGCCGGCAGCTCCCCTTGAGGATAAATATATTTCTCATTTTCCTGAAGAGCGACTTATTTGGTCTTATGGTTCGGGTTATGGGGGAAATGCCCTGCTTGGGAAAAAGTGTCTTGCTTTAAGAATTGCTTCAGTTATCGCAAGAGATGAGATGTGGATGGCTGAGCATATGCTGATCTTAAAAGTTACAAGTCCTCAAGGGTTAAGTAAATATATGCTTGCTGCATTTCCTAGTGCTTGTGGGAAAACGAACTTAGCGATGCTGGTTCCGACCATTCCAGGATGGACAGTCGAAACCATTGGAGATGACATCGCATGGCTTTGGATGAAAGACGATGGAAGACTTTATGCAATCAATCCAGAGGCGGGTTTCTTTGGTGTAGCCAAAGGAACGTCATTTCGCTCGAATCCGAATGCGATGATGTCGATACGTAAGAACACAATCTTTACTAATGTCGCCTTAACAGATGATCATGATGTATGGTGGGAAGGGATTGATGGTCCGGTACCAGAGCATCTAATGGATTGGAAGAAAGAAGATTGGACACCCTCTAAGAACATGCCAGCAGCGCATCCCAATTGTCGATTTACAGTGAAAGCAGATCAATGTCCCGTGATCGCACCTGAATGGGAAAACCCCGAAGGCGTTTTAGTGTCTGCGATATTAGTAGGTGGCAGACGTCCTACGACGATTCCATTAATCCATGAAGCACTTTCATGGAATCATGGTGTTTTTATGGGATCGATGATGGGTTCAGAAATCACGGCAGCAATCTTATCAAAAAACATCGGCCAAGTCAGAAGAGATCCATTTGCGATGCTACCCTTCATCGGGTATCATGTGGGTGATTATTTAAAGCACTGGATCGATATGGGTAAACGATCCAATGATGCACTGCTCCCAAAGATTTATTATGTCAACTGGTTTAGAAAAGATGAAGCAGGGGATTACCTATGGCCAGGTTTTGGTCACAATTCACGTGTACTTAAATGGATTTTCGAACGCACGGAAGGAATTGCACCTGCAAACCTAACACCTATTGGTTATCTACCGACTGAAGAATCAATCGATGTCAGAGGTCTTCCTCTTAAGCATGGAGCACTCCAAGAACTTTTATCCATTGATACCTATGCATGGCTAGATGAAGTTAAATCCATCGAAAGCTATTATCAAACCATCGGGAACAAACTTCCTAAAGCACTCAAGATGGAACTTGAAAAGTTGACCTCTAGGCTTCATTATGAGAATCTTAATCAAGAATAACCCCTTTTAAGTGGATAGTTTAGTATAATAGGTTTAAGTGAGGTATATATGGCTGTATTCTTAAGAATTGATATCAACCTAATCACCATTTTTTTACTGGGTATCGTCTTTTTGATTGCGAATCGACGCCTTGATCGTAAAGATGCTTTAAATCGTGGATACTTACTCTCTATTTTAGTTGTTATGATCCAATTGGGAACAGAAGCACTGACTGTCATCATCAATGGGGTGGATGGTATCTACGCATTGTGGCTTTCCAATGTCTTACATAGTATATTATTTAGTGTCGCACCGATGCTAACAGTTGCATGGTTATTTTTAGTGATGAACTTTCTGACCATTCGGAAAAAGATGCCTAAGTGGATGGCATGGCTCATTTTGGTTCCCGTGCTCATCAATGCTTTATTAAGTATAATCACACCATTTACCGGTCTTTATTTTAGTTACAATGAGAACAATATCTATCAAAGAGGACCCTTGTTTTTGGTATCGATGGGAATTACTTATGCATATATGATTCTTGCACTACTTCATCTGATCCGATTAAGAACAAAGATTTTATTTAATGAGTTTATGCTTCTCGTGATGTTCATCATGATGCCAATGCTAGGAGCACTCGCTCAGGCGATGTTTTATGGTGTCTTACTCG
This sequence comes from Acholeplasma sp., assembly GCA_003605085.1. Lineage (GTDB taxonomy): Bacteria > Bacillota_I > Bacilli_A > Acholeplasmatales > Acholeplasmataceae > Peloplasma. Next base: position 2,625 of record QZKD01000005.1, read on the forward strand.
CATGGAGCAGTGCGGGGTTTGCCCTCATTATTGGTTACATATTCTTACAAGAACGTCTTATTCATCTAGATAATCTCACAGGTGCATGGACGAGAAAATCGTTTGATTATTATATGGAGAAAAGACTAAAGCAAAAAACAATTGATCCCTTTGGTGGTATTTTCTTTGATATTGATCATCTTAAACTGATCAATGATGAATTTGGTCATCAAGCAGGTGATGAAGCCATCAATAATGTCATCTCACGGATAAGAGGATTATTAAAAGAAGGAGAGGTGATGGCTCGACTGGGCGGTGATGAATTTATCATTATCACCGAAAACAGAATCGAGCGATTACAAAACCTAGTCTCTGATATCAGACTATCCTTATCGGTGTTTAATGAAGCTAAAGAAAAACCCTATCAATTATCTTGTAGTTTTGGATATGGTTTATTCAGTGAAACATTTAAAAGCATGGATCAATTTTTACGCTATATTGATCAGCGTATGTACGATGACAAACGTCATGTACAAAAGGAGGAAACAGTATGAAGAATTTCTACATGAAACAAAAAGTATTTTCTTTTGGTGAGAAATACAACATTATGGATGAGAATCAGCAAATCATCTATCATGTCAAGGGTAAAGTTTTTTCCATAAAAAACAAACTTGATATGCTTAAAGGGGATGAACTCATCTATCACTTTGAACGTAAACTCTTTCGTTTTCTTCCTGTCTACACACTCTTTAGTCCAGATGGTAGTGAGGTTGCTACAATCAAGAAAAACTTTACATTCTTTGGTGGTAAGATGAGCATTAGTAGCATCTTTGGTGACATGGAAATTATCGGACAAGTATGGCAATATGATTTTCATGTTAACAAGAATGGATCAGAAGTCATGAGTGTCCATAAGAAGTGGTTATCCTGGGGTGATTCCTATCAGATCAGTATTCAAGATGATACTCAAGAAGCTTTTTATGTCGCACTTGTGATTTTAATTGATGTGATTTTCCATCAGCAACAAAAGCGCTCAAGCTCAAATTATCGTTAATCTATGTTTGGAAAATTCCATTCTCCACTGGGAGTCATCACCTATGAGGTCAAGGATAATTTTTTAGTGGGGATGACGATTGATGATCTTGATGTCACGATTGATCACGACCCACTCATCGAGCAAATTCATAATGAACTTGACCACTATTTTCATCACACGCTTCACACGTTTTCTATCCCGATTAAGTTTACCTATGGGACACCTTTTCAACATGAAGTTTGGCAAGCGATGCAGAAGATTCCTTTTGGGAAAACACTATGTTATCAAGATATCGCCAACGAAATCCATCGACCTAAAGCGCTTCGTGCTGTAGGACAAGCATGTAAGAGAAATCCGATTGGTATTATGGTTCCCTGTCATCGAGTGATTGGTAAAGATGGCTCTATGACGGGTTATTCAGGGAAAGCCTATGTGGATTTAAAGCGTCAACTACTCGATCATGAAATGGGGTTATCACGTGAATCATTCATTAAAAAGATTTAGACAAGATCTCCATCAAATCCCAGAATTGGGGTTTGATCTTTTTAAGACGAGTGCTTATATTAAAGAGCAATTAATCAGTTTTGGGTATACTTCAATCCAGATGGCAAAAACAGGATGGGTCGTTTTTCGTCAAGGGAAATTAAAAGAAGCCCTCTTATTTCGTACGGATATGGATGCTCTTCCTGTGAAAGAACAGACCAATGTCGCCTTCATTTCAAACCACGAAGGAAAGATGCATGCGTGTGGTCACGATGGTCATATGAGCATGATGCTAGGTTTTGCCAAATATGTCATGGAACAACCCAAACCTAAATATACCATTGTTATGATTTTCCAACCCGCTGAGGAAGGACCTGGCGGAGCAAAAGTGATGATTGAAGAAGGTTTATTTGACATGTTTGATATCAAATATGCCTTTGGAATTCACCTTTATCCAGAGTTAGAGGAAGGTCTTTATGGACTTGTAGATGGTCCGATGATGGCAAGAAATGGTGAGTTTAATCTTGTCATTCAAGGAAAGTCTGCTCATGCTGCACAACCTCATATGGGCAAAGATGCGATTCAAGTAGCAGGTCATTTAATCACTCAGTATCATCAAGTTGTTTCTCGTGTAATAGATCCTCTCGATCAAGCTGTTCTAACCCTAGGAACAATTGAAGGTGGTGAAGCAAGAAATATTATTGCCCAAACCGTGAAGATTTCAGGGACCATTCGTGCTTTTAATGATGATGTGTACCAAAAGATCAAAACACAAATGAACATGATTGATCAAGGTCTATCCCTTTCGTATGGTGTGACGATTAAAAATGAAATTTTGGACTATTACCCAGCAGTCCATAATGATCATGGACTCTACTTACGACTCCTTGAACAATTACATCCATCCTCATATCGTCTGATCAAACCCATGACGTTTGCAGAAGATTTCAGTTTCTATCAACAAAAAGTGCCAGGCATGTTTGTCATGCTAGGCACAAGAAGAGAAGATTTAGGATATATTCATCCACTTCATAGTTGTTATTTCAACTTTGATGAACGTGTTTTGATCAAAGGTGTCGAACTCTATCAAAGTATTTTGCAAATGTTTAATCATTAAGCATTAATTGATTTCAGGAAGCCATTTGAGTAAGGTACTCAATAAGTGATTACGATCGATAGGTTTGGTCATCACATCATTCATTCCCGCAAGTAAGCATCGTGCGCGATCTTCATCCATATGGTTTGCTGTCATGGCAAGGATAGGTGTTTTTTCATTGAACCTACGGATCGTCTCAGCGGATTCGATTCCCCCCATTATAGGCATTTCCATATCGAGAATAATCCAATCAAAAGGCATTGATTTCGCTAAATCGATCGCCTTTTTTCCATTGTCAACAAGCGTGATTTTAACCTCTAATTTGGATAAGATATGTTCGATCAAAATTTGGGATAATTGATGATCCTCAGCAACTAAAATGGATGTCCCCTTGAAACGTTTTTGATCAATGATGGGTTTCTCGTCATGGTTATGATCTGTTTCAGCGATTTCCATCGGTAATATCAATGTGAAGGAACTACCCTCATTCAGTGTGCTTTCAACCGTAATTTTTCCCTGCATTAGATGGGCTAATCTCGAACTAATGGATAAGCCCAAACCTGTACCACCATATAGACGTTGTGTCGATACATCGGCTTGTTCAAAGTCTTTAAATAGTCGATGACATTGAGTTTCAGTCATACCGATCCCTGTATCTCTTACTATGAAACTTACCATCACATGATGATTTTTAGGGATCATTTCACCCTTTATGACAAAACTAATGCCACCTGTTTCGGTAAATTTAATCGCATTACTAAGAAGATTAAGTAAGATTTGTCTGATTCGGTGTACATCCCCAATAAGAAAATTTGGGCAATTCAGGCGTTCAATTTCTAAGAAGAGATGTTTTCTTTTGGCAAGTGGTTCCACCATCTTTATGGTTGTTTCAATCATTTGATCAAGAGAAAACGGTATATGTTCAATCGAAAGTTTACCAGCATCAATTTTCGACAGATCGAGCACATCATTAATCATAGAAAGCATATGCTGTGATGCGTCTTGGATACGTTTTAAGTATTTCTTTTGTTCTGGATGAACGAGTTCCTTATCTAAAATGTCAGCAAATCCGATGATTGCGTTCATCGGTGTTCGTAATTCGTGACTGATTGTTGATAGTAAAGTCCGTTTGGGTTCACCATTATTTTTTTCAGAAGAGGTCATAGAAAAGATCGACTTAGTGACATCCTGAAGTGTACCTACAAATTGAATGTCTTTTTCAATATGACCATCATTGCGTGCAATCATTTCAAACCAATGGATTTGATTTTTGATGAAAATACGAATTATAGTCATTAATGGAGCTTTTTCATTGATGGCAGCTTGGAAATGAAGTGTCATTCGTTTTTGATCATCTGGATGAACCCAGCGAATGAAATCTTCAAGGCGATATGAAGTGTCCTTTGAAAGGCCAAGGACTCGTAACATATCATCTGAACATTGAAAAACATCCTTATGCACATCGTATATCCACCCCATCAACTGGATTTGATCAGGTGATTTAGGAAAGAGAAGTTCCTCAGTGAATGGTGTCGGAACAACAAAATCTTGGATATTTTTTATGTTTTTTTCAGCCATAAAAACTCACCTCAATATCTATGATATTATCATTATACCACGTCTTGAAACCATTGATGTTCAACTGTCCTAAAGAGAAATTGGTAGTTAAAAACGAAAATTTACGGTATAATATTATCAAAGGTGTTGCGTTAACCTTATTTTATGATGCCCTGTTTTCGCTTTGTGTGAAATATACTCTAATGAGGTGCATTTATGAAGAGTTTTACCTGGAAATTAGCTATTGCATTCATTGTATCTTACGTCATCTTAGTCGTTGTCGTCGTTTTTTCCTATACGCGCATCTCACAAAACTTTATCTATACACAAGCTAGAAATAACCTTGATGAACAAGGGGATGTTATTGCTTTACGTCTTGACACTCAACTTGATTTTGATTATTCACGGATAGAAACACTGATTGATACCTATGAGTCCGCAGGTCAAGACCCACTCACACAACTTCAAGATCAAACCTTATCACTTACAGTATTAAATGATACATTTCGTGGTTTTGGATCTTTGAATGGGAGAGTACTTACGGTAGGTGGAAATACCTATACCTATATGGATAGTTATGAATTTGTTGATTTCATGCAACCTGTTGCAGTGTATACGTTTAAAGATGCGTTCGGTACAGTTGATGAGACGCCATATATTTTCTTTATGTTTGATGATATTGTAGGTTACTTTGCAGCTGAACCTTATATTGATACCATATTTGCAGAGTCCAACAATGCATTACAGTACGCATTGATTACAGCAGATAACCGATTGACCATTCGATCTTTCGAAGGTGTTGATTACGGGAACTTTTATGATTATATCCGCTATTACGGAGGATCAGATAATACCATTGATCAGATTAAGGATGCCTTGCTACTTGAAGAATCCATTACTGTTCAAACCCCATTTGTAGGTATGGATAGTTTCTTAAGTTTTAATCCATTGAATGAGAAGTTTTCAACCAAACAGTTCTATTTTGTTCAGTCATATTCTGTGGATACTATCATCGATTCCATGTCGTATCTTACCAATATCTTATGGGCGCTATTCTTTGTTATCTTTGTCATTTTTGCTGGTGCCATGCTTATCGTCTATAAAATACTAGAAACCAAGATGCATGACATTGAAAATGCCAGAATCACTCATTATTATGCTAAACCCTATATTGTAAGAGTCAATCGTTTAGGCAAGATTCGATCATACAACCAAAGTTTTCGCAAACTTCTAGGTGATTATGATATTTATGATGAAGTCAAAGATTTTGAAATTAAAAAAGAATTTGATATGGAAGCCATTCAAGATATTCTACAAAGACAACGTGCGTTTACTGCAATCTTTGAACTTGGGCTACAAAGACTTGTCTATGTTCGATTTATTCCCGTTAAGACCTCAGGTGGATATCTTTTAATCGGTGATGATGTTAGTCATATTGAAGGTGCATTTGATGAATACCGAAATATGGCGCTTTACAATAAACGTACGCATCTTCCTAATACCAACAGTTTAAAGAGTGATTTACAAACATTTTTCAACAATCCCGAAGATTTAAAACGGAAAAATGCTCTCATCGCTCTTGACGTGATGTCTTTCGAGAAAATCAAATCACTTATCGGTGAAAAATCAGGAGACCGTTTCTTGATCATTATTTCAGAATTGATCGATGAATCATTAGAAGGTTATCCTGCAACACTATATAATCTAGATGAGGAACATTATGTTATCCTCATGAGAGATATCGAAAACTATAACTGGGTCACGCGTTGGGTCAATAAAATTTTAGGCATTTTTGATAAACCTATTACGATCGATAAAAACTTTATTGATGTAGAAATTAGACTTGGTATCTTCAATATTGAGACTGAAAAATATGAAATTCTTAACGCGGATACCGCTTATGATAATATGATGCTGGCACTCAATCACGCGAAAGAGTCCACACAGCATAAATTCTTTACTTATGATGTTACCTTATCACTTGTGGCATCACGTGATCAACGCATGGAAGCAGACTTAGCGGTTGCGATTAAGAATCAGGAGTTCTACATGGTTTTGCAACCTCAATATGATACCCAAGCGGAACGACTCGTTGGTTTTGAAGCCCTTATTCGATGGAATAATCCAAAGTATGCCTCTGAATCCCCACTTAAGTTTATTCAGATGGCAGAGCGCAACAATATGATTATTGATATCGGGCGTATTGTTCTTCATGAAACTTTCCAAATCGCTAAAGAACTTGAACCCTATAACATCCATATCTCTTTAAACGTATCACCTGTTCAGATCTTACAGGCTGGATTCGTAAATGAGTTAATCTCCATTTTTGAACAATATGAATTAAAGAAACATACCATTGCGATTGAAATCACTGAAACATTCTTAATCGGTTCCTTTGATCTAGTCATCACAAAATTGAAACTTTTACAAAATTATGGGTTTGACATTTACTTAGATGACTTTGGTACTGGATATTCATCACTCCAATACCTAAAACAGCTCCCTATTAACACCATTAAAATTGACCGTGCGTTCGTCATTCATATTGAAACGGATGCCCACTCGCGCGCCATTGTTCAAATGATTTCATCTATTGCGAAAAATATTGGCTTAAATGTCGTTACTGAAGGGATTGAAACAGAAAAACAAAATCAGTTGGTGTTTAAAGCAGGATGTCATCTCATTCAAGGATATATCATTTCACCACCTGTGGTAAAATCAGAAGCAATAAGACTCATTCGTGAGTATAATATTGATAAGACTAAGAAAGTTGAAGCAATCAAAGTCAGAAAGGACGTGAAGCGATGACATTTACTATCTATCAGGTTTCCGATCAAACGACCATCGTTTTATCCATTGTTGCCATACTCATCATGATGGGTGCCATCTATTTTCTTGCGCGTTCTTATTTTTTAGAGCGCAAAAGAATTGCTGAAGAAAAGGCCTTCATGATTGAAGGTGTTTTGACACGCTCCGAAATCACATCGATTATCACCTCACAAATCGCGAGAATGGGAAAGGATGCTCAATTTTCGCTCATTTATCTCGATTTGGATAAATTTTCGGATTTCGTGAATGCTTTTGGTACAACAGAAAGCGAAAAGATTTTAGAGAAAATTGTTAAAAATATCGAAATGGTTCTACCCAAAGGTGTGAAACTTTCACGTTTACAAAACGATGAATTCTTGATTTTTTTACCCACTGATTTTGACCGTACTGAAGCTGTGGATCTTGCAAATCGAATTAAACAAGCATTAGGACGTCCGATAAAACTCTTTGGCGATACATCCATTAATGCGACTGCATCCATTGCACTAGCTTTCTTTCCAATCCATGGGAACAATCTAAAAGATCTCATGAACTCATTAAAACTTGCAACATATATTATCAAGAAAAACGGTGGAAATAATATTCGCGTCTACTCCGATGAAATGTCCAATGAAGGTGGCGAACACGTCGAGTATTATTATCAGATCAAGCATGCGATTCAACACAAGGAGTTCCAACTCTTTTATCATCCGATGATTGATGTAGTCTCCAATAGTATCTACGGTGTAGAAGCACTGATTCGATGGAATCATCCAGAACACGGATTATTATCTCCTTTTAAATTTTTGGGGATTATGGAGCAATCAGGTGATATTAACTGGATCGGTCTTTGGGGTCTTGAAACCATTATTAAGACGTTCCAAGAGTTAAAGCAGGAATTTCCAAAGAAAGATATTCATTTTTCCATCAACTTATCTCCCAAGCAGTTGATGAACGAAAACCTAGCTGGAGAATTTCAAAAACTCTTAAAGAAATATCGCATGAGTGCTGAAAACATTATCCTTGAGATTATTGAATTCGCAGTATTTGACAAACCTATTCAAATTCATAAGACGATCACTGATTTAAAGAAATTGGGATTTAAGATAGCAATCGATGGTTTTGGTCTTGATTACTCGACACTCTCGCAGGCTGAAAAACTCGATATTGACATCATCAAACTCGACAATGAGTTTTTAAAAGAAGAAGAATCGTATATGAAGGCTAAATTTGCTCAACTTTTGGTTGAATTTGCACAAAAGAATCAATATACCATCATCTGTGAGGCAATTGAAAATCAAAACATGCGTGATGATGCAAAGAAATATGGTATTCAGATCATGCAAGGATTTTATTTCACAAAACCATTATCTGCAGAAGCATTAAGAGGTTATATCGGTACTGAATCATGGAAAGATGTCACCGTTTAATGGTTATTGGCTCATTTTAAATTATCTTTTGTAAAATTTTTCTTTTGGCTTTAATGCGATAAAAATGGCATTACTAAAGTAAAATGACAAAAAATCAAGAGATTTGTGACAACAATAAAAAAAATAACAAAAAAGTAAGCAAAAATCATTGACAAACATTGAGACTTAGAATAAAATACAGGTGTATCGGGATTTTTCGGTACCCAATGTTCAAAGGCAAACCCAGGGAAACCTGGCGACGCAAAGCTATAGGGCCTTAAATGGTAGCCAGTTGTCATTATGGATGACGCTGGCTTTTTTATTTCCATAGTATAGCGTTTAAAATACAACTAAAACATATGTTCAAAGGCAAAACCAGGGAAACCTGGCGACGCAAAGCTATAGGGCCTTAAATGGTAGCCAGTTGTCATTGTTAAGATGATGCTTGGCTTTTATTGTTTAAAGGTTAAGGAGAAAAAAGATGAGACTTTCTAAGGTGCTAGGCGTCCGCAGAGTCAAGTTAAGAAATCGAATCTTTACCCTCGGGGTGATCATAACTGGGATGCTCTCCATTGCCTTTGCGCTCATCACCTTTTATGGACAAAATGCAGGGAACTTCGTCATGTCTGTCGATACGCTAGCCAGACAAAGAGGAATTGCAATCAGTGATGATCCGGAATTTACCTTCTCGACCAGTCGCTTGATGAGTGATCCCATTGATGATGCAAGAGATGTAACTTATGCTTGGTTGAAACTTGATGAAATCGAGGAAACCAATGGAAACTACGTGGATCCTGATCATGATTATGTCGCATATACCTTTTATATCAAAAACGAAGGATTAGAAACAGTGGATTTGAGTTATTATATACGTATAACAGAAGTATATAACGATCTTGATAAAGCAATAAGAGTATTGGTGATTGACGATGGTGAAGAGACGATGTTTATGAAACCAGACACAACCAACATCAATACATATCCAGATTATATGCCTATAGGTCAACATTTCGAAACACAAATGACTGTGATGAGAAAATTGATTCCAAACTTCAGACCAGGAGATATAAGAAAATTCACAGTGGTCGTTTGGTTAGAAGGTAATGATCCTGACACGACAGATGAAATCTTAGGTGGCATGATCAAAATGCAGATGAACTTTACGATCTACGGTTTTGAAGAGTAAGGTGATCGATGATGAGAAGCATAAGACGATTTCTCATGTCGATACTGATTTTTGTAGGAATGATCATGGTTTTGGGAACGGCAGCATTTGCTTGGATCAGTATTGCTACCGTCAACAACATTGAAGGATTATCCTTGACAGCTTCATCCGGTGATGAACTTGAGATATCCCTAGATGGAATCAATTATTACAGTCAGCTTCCTGGAGAACTTATCGAAGGTCTATATGAAGGTTATAGTTTGATTGATGTCACTAGTTTAGATGGAAATACGTTCTATACTGGCGGATTAAGAGATGTAAAACCTGCCATACCTAATGAACACTATATCAGTTTCGATTTATGGATTCGATCAACAGAAAGTGAACGCAACATCTTCTTGATCAATCATATCTCGATAGATACTGAATATGAGACCGACGAAATAGGGACATACATCTTATCAAAAGGAGTTATCTGGATTAATCCAACACGATTCCTTAATGGCCCCGATCAAGATGACTGGGTAGAAGCTGGTCAAATCGATCGATATTACGCCAGTCATGCAATGCGTATGTCCATCACAGAAATGATAAATGATCAAAATGAACTCGATCAAAGAACAGCCAATGATTTAAAACCAACGTTCATCTTCGATCCATCCAATGACCCAGTAAGAAGTTATGGTCAACCGATTGGAGCATTTAGTTATTTCTTCCAAAGAACACGATGGTGGATTGAACTTCCCACTGAAAAACCTCAAGTGAGTTATCGATTAAGTGAAACGGATCCTAATGATCCATACCAAGCACTTGATAATGAATCATGGGTAGCTACACTTGTACCAACAGGGATATTAAATGAAAAAGATGAGGAATATTACGCAAGTAAGCTCCGTGTGAATATCTGGGTTGAAGGATGGGATGCTGATGCATTTGATTCGATCGACCGAGACCAAGTTAAGATTCAAATCCAATTTAAAGCATTAAGAATTGCCACTGAACCAGAATCAAATTAACGAAGAGTTAATTGAGATAAAAAAAAGAAATATAAGGAGACTAGAAAATGAACACAATCGCAAGAAAATTAGTTTTATCAGTTTTAACGGTTGTTCTTACCGTGATTGCTCTCGGAACAACAACATTCGCGTGGTTTACGCTGACCAATACATCCGTTGTACAACCTTTCACAGCAGATATTACCGCTGATACCGGGATTGAAATGGCACTTGGTGTACCAGTTGCAGGAGAAGAAGATCAACTAGATTGGTTGACCGTATTAACAACAGAGGATGTTGAACAATACATTTTTGATACCTATGGTGGTTTCACATTTAGCCATGTCACTACTGAAAATGCAGTGGATTTCTTCACCCTTGGAACTTCAAGTTTAACCGGGACTACTACAGGGTACTTAAGCATTCCATTAAACTTTAGATCAAACTCTGCAAATCAAATTCTCTGGACTAACGTATCATTGTCCTCTACTGAAGCACCATGGCAAGCTGATATTGCCTTCACAGGTGCAACAGGAACTGCCTATAATTCAGGGGATAGCATTAACATTAATGCTGCTGATTCTATGAGAATTGGTATTATTGGAACCATTTCTGGTTCTACCAATGTTGTAGGATATGAAAATCCTGCATCTACGACAAATGTCGTTCTTGGTGGTGGAACAACATTAGATCTTTCTGATGGTGTTGCTGCTGGTGAAGGTGATGCCGGTGCCATGAACTATTACTTTGCTAAGACCGCTACACTTCCATTCGGTGCAAGTGCTGTTGATGTCTTAACCACTATTACTTCAGTTTCGACAAATCCTGCAGTGACTGACTTAGCTGCTTCCACAACTTCTGGTGCTGCATATTATGGTACACTTATCGTACGTATTTGGATCGAAGGTTGGGATGCAAATGCATATAACTCTATTCTTTCCAGAGCTATCACTGCAAGTTTCCAATTCACAGGTACATCTATCTAATCTGTTGTAAATTTTATACCTGTCGCATGATTCTAGTCTGGTAGGTGCATCTAAAAATTTGGTGCACCTACCAACCTTCATTGCGAAATATCGAAAGAGGATTATCATGAACGAAAAACCTAGAAAAAAGTATTCCCCACTCAAAATTGTAGGAAATACATTGTTTTATCTTGTCATCGTCATGTTGGTGGTTTTTTCAATCGCAACCATGCAACTAAAATCACAAAATGACATCGCGAATCTATTTGGTTTTGGATTCATGACCGTACAAACTGGATCGATGGCAGGTGATCGTGAAGATTCATTCACGACCGACGATTTGATTTTTGTCAATCTCATTGAGGATAAAGATTCATCTCTTATACAACTTGATGACATTGTCGTTTTTTACAAACTTGATTTAGACGATAATCAAGCCAATGGAGATCAACCTGGTTTTGTGACCCACCGTGTGGTTGATATCATGGTAGCAGATGGTGAAACATTCTTTATTACTAAAGGGGATGCCAATTCACAAGAGGATTTAGTAGGACTTTCCGTGGATGAAATCCTAGCAGTCTATCGTTCTAAGTGGGTTGGTGCTGGTGCTGCTTTGAAATATCTTCAAACACCCACAGGCTTTTTAGTTGCTGTTGTTGCACCTGTAGCACTCTTACTTTTAATACAAGGTTATGTTATGATTAAAAATATTATCCAACTTAACAAAGAAAAGATAACAGAACATCTTGAAAAAGAAAAAGAAGCTACGCTTAAGACATTGGAACTTGAAAAAGAGAAGATCAGACAACAAATTTTACAAGAAATGAACGCACAGAAAAACCAAAATAACTAAGTGATAACCAGTAAGGAGTCTATATGGTAGAGTTTGCACGTTACTATATAACCTTCATTAGAGACTTCTTCGTTAACCTCGGTGAATTTTTCAAAAGAATTTTTGAAGCCTTTGCCGATTTATTCTTTAATGGAGTCATTGAATTCTTCAGAAACTTCATCGATGCTAGCAATGCCTTCACCCTTCTTGACTGGGTCATGGCTTTTCTTGTTCTCATGGTAAATCTTGCCTTTTTGGTCTTTTTATCGTTAAAAGTTTATCAATTGTTAAGACGCTATTTTAAATTCGCGCGTACGGAGATGGAAAAAGATGAATTATTAGAAGAGATCTCTTTCCTCAATCAGAAAACAGTTGAGCTCATCGACGAGAAGAATAAGATTCTCGCCATGAAAGTATCGAATTTAGGATTAAGCCCTGAAGGCGAACAAAAAGCTTTACAAGATGGAGCAAATGCCGAAAACGAAGAATATTCTGGCCCTTCTCGCTTTGTCAAATTGATTCAAGTGGACAAGGAGTATGAAAATATGGTCACTGCTGTCCATATGAGAGATGAAGACATGCTCAATTTGAATGAACTTGTCAAACGATTTATAAATTTTGCGGCTTCCAAACTTGGACTCTTCTACGACAAGAAAATTATTTCATCATTTTTTGCGGGATTAGCCTCTTCAAAGACGATGATCTTAGAAGGTATATCTGGGACAGGGAAAACCTCACTACCTTATGCGATGGGAAAATTCTTCAGCAATGATGCATCCATTATCGCGGTTCAACCCTCATGGCGTGATCGCGCTGAAATGCTTGGTTACTTGAATGAGTTCACCAAGAAGTTTAACGAAACGGACTTCTTAAAAGCAATGTATGAAACAACCTATCGTGATGACATCTGCTTAATCGTCTTAGATGAAATGAACTTAGCTCGTGTCGAATACTATTTTGCAGAACTCTTATCGCTTCTTGAAATGCCTGATATTGACGCATGGCTTGTGGATATCGTTCCTGATAACCAACCTGGTGATCCTAAGCATTTCATCAACGGAAAAATCTTACTTCCTCAAAACGTATGGTTTATAGGAACTGCGAATAAAGATGATTCGACATTCACGATCACAGACAGAGTCTATGACCGTGCAACACCGATCATCATCAATACCAAAGCTGCCTATATCGATGCCCCTGAAACTGAAGGTGTGACGATGAGTAGCGATTACTTGATGGAATTATTCAATCAAGCGAATAAAGACCATCCCTTAACAATCAAAGCCTTTGAAAACTTAGAAAAGTTAGATGCCTTTATTACTAAAGCATTTAAAGTGACATTCGGGAATCGTATCATGAAACAGATCAGATCGTTCGTTCCTGTCTACGTTGCTTGTGGAAACACAGAAAATGAAGCGTTAGATTATATGGTAGCACGTAAAATCTTACGTAAATTTGAAAGTTTGAATTTACCGTTCTTAAAAGATGAAATTGAAGAACTTTCAACCCTCTTAGATCGTCTATTCGGTAAAAACGCTTTTGTTGAATGTCAAGCATTCCTTGATCAAATCAAGAAGTCTTACTAAACTGAGGTCATTATGAAAATAACGAGTGATTTAAAGAAATTTCATCAAGAGTTAAACCAAGTTTTCTATGAACTTGAAATGGCTGAGCAATTTCCAAATCACTTTTATCAAGCGTTGTTATCTGGTGATAATACCATTTATCAAAAAAGTATTCAAGAATCCAAGATATTCCATGAAGAATGGATCGGTACGATTGAATCGTATTTCCCCAGTTTGGATAAGATTACTAAAGATCCTAAATCAGGACTTAAATACCTTCAAGAAGTGGTTCAGATTGAAAAAGCAAAAAAGACAAATAGTGATTCAGTTAGACATCTAGCTCAAAACACTCACTTAATTAAAGAGATTAAAAACGGCGACGTCATTCCTAAGAAAATTCTTAACACCCAAGCAGAAGTGAATTATGCTATCTATGAAAACCGTTTTATTAAAACGTTAGTCGATCGCCTCTTTGATTTTGTAAGTCGTCGCTATGAGCTGGTTAAAACGAATGTCGAAACGTATAATCGGAAATACTTCAACCTTGATTCCACATTCGATTTACAAGATTCCAACATCACTATGAAAATCGATTTGAAGATTCAAGACACGATCAGTGATGATGAGGTCGCAAAGAAAAATCATCAGCTCTTAAGTCGCATTCAAACACTTCTCAAAAAGGTCAATGGTATACGCATTTCTCCCTTTATGGAAGAATTAAAAAATGCAAAACACATTCAACCTCCCATTATGAAGACATCGATTATATTAAAAAACATCGATTATAATAACTGCTTTAACCTCTGGTTATACCTAGACAAATATAACACCTTGGATTTTGATGTCGACACTAAGGAGCAGAACCTAACCTTAGACCGTTATTATCTAAGAAATATCTATCAAACAGCACTGACAGCATTCACCAATGTCTATGGCAACCAAAAAGCATTAGAAGAACATTATCAATACCTTGACGTGAGGGAATACACAAGACGTAGTCCAAAAATTGTGAAAAAGAGTTTGGCTGAACTCATGACTCAGCCTGATCCCTATGTCATGGAAGATAATCAAATCAATCAATTCTTTCTTGAACAAAATAAACAGATTTTACAAGAAAGATTGGACCAGGCGATGGAAGAATCATCTTCTTACGAGGTTGCACTTCGCAGAGCCCTACGTGAAACGATTGCCATTTCAAATGCTTTATTCAAAGACTTCTTCGAGCTTGAAGATGATCAAGATAAAGAAGATATCATCTTTACCCGAATGGTCAAGACAGATTTAGATCAAGAATTGATTAAGGCCAAAGATCGCGCACGCGTAGCACGTGTGATTAGAGAGACAAAAGAAGTCGATTACAACAATGCCATTCGCTTAGAAAAAAGAATGCTCAAAAGCATCGTTGAGATTGATAAGGAAATTCAAAAAGGACTCAAAAAGCGTGCCATCGAGGAAGCTAAAAAACAAGCTATCGAAGAACGTATCAAAATTGAACGACAAAATCTTGAGAAGAATCAAGCGATGTTATCTGAGTATCTAGAATTTGTCGCCGAACAAAAGAAACTCTTGGTGGAAGAATCAAGAGACATTCAAGAGAAAATCAAACTTGAAGAAAAACGCATTCGTGAAGATGAAAAGAAGTTGATTGAACTCGAAAAGAAAAAAGCGATGTTGAAATATCAATCAGAAATGAAAAAAATCAAAGATCGCCAAAAGAAAGAAAAAGAACGTGCGATCATCCAAGCGAAGAAAGATCGTAAGAATGAACAAAAGAAATACATTGAAGCAGAAAAACGACTTAAGATGAAGTCTGAAGAACGCATCAAAAAAGCAAAAGAAAAGATTCAGAGTCGTTATCAAGTAGACCAAACGTCATAAGATCTAAGGAGTCCATGTGAAAAAGATTATCACGGGTATCTTAACTGGAATTGCAACTCTCATCTTCATCTCATCGATTGGAATCATGTTCATTGGAACGCGTGCCATTCAACGAAATGAGCCACTGTTCATCTTTGGATACTCATTCTCAATCGTCCCAACCGATTCGATGATCGGCGATCAAGAGGATTCGATTGATCCCTATGATATTGCTATTATCAAAAGAATATCCTTTGATGAGATTGAAATAGGTGATGTCATCGTCTTTCAAGGAGAAATCCAAGGGATGCCTGCACTGATTATCCACCGAGTTGTAGGAGTTCATCCTGAAGGTGGATACGAGACAAAAGGTGATAATCCTTTAAATAGTGTGGATCCAGATCCAGTGACAGAAGAAAACTTCAAAGCGGTATATCAGTCAAAAATTACGTTCTTAAAACCGATTGCTGAACTTGCCTTAGGATCAAGAAGTATTATCTTCGGATCACTCATCATCGTCTTACTCGTGATGGTTATTCTAGAAGTGATGAGTTTAATCAAGACAGTCAAAAAAGAACAAGAAAACAAACTAAGAGAACAGATGAAAGAAACGATGAAGGAACAAATGTATCAAGAGGTTCTCGAAGAAGAAAGAATGAAATTACCACCCCACAAATAAATCGATTAGTGATCATTCATTTGGCAAAACCAGGGAAACCTGGCGACGCAAAGCTATAGGGCCCTTCGGGGTAGCCAGTTGCATCTCAATTCGTTGAGGTTCAATTGGCTTTTCTATTTCGATCACGATCAACTATTGGCAAAACTAGGGAAACCTAGTGACGCAAAGCTATAGGGCCCTTCGGGGTAGCCAGTTGCACCTTAAATTTTAAGGTTCAATTGGCTTTTATGCTTTAGAAAGGAGATAAGCTCATGAAACAATTGCTCAAATCAAGCGTCATGTTAATCGCATCTATCATGCTGTTCACTGCAGTTGTTTATGCATGGTTTTCTCTTTCTAATGAAAATAAAGTTCAGCCAATAAGTCAAAATGTTATTGAACGTAATATCAACACTGAAATCGAATATGGCATCAATGGTGGAGGTTATGAGTCATTTGAAAATCCTGCTGATCTCAATGCCTATCTTTCAGCTTTAAATCCTGGTGATGCTATCGATATTCGTGTCACCATTGCGAATGACAATATGATTGGTACTCCTGATGTACCTATCGATATTATGCTGTATAACATTCGTGCGAGCGAAACTGAAGAAATCTATGACTTAACCGACTTCTTCGCGCTTGAAAATGGTACAATTACATTAACATGGTATGCTTCTATAGAAGATTATAATCTAGACAATGCATATCTCGTACAAGATATCTCTGTTACAGCAATCGACACCAATACGATTGATTATATCGGTGTTCCACTTGATAATTATCGTCTTTCCAATTTATTTAATCACTATATGGACGGAGAAACGTTAGTGATTGAAAACAACATTGATATTCTTGATACAGCCATGGTATCACAACACATCGTAGTGATTGAGTTTTCTATCTCATTTGATCCTTATACACCAGATGAAGGTCTAGGATTCCAAGATGGGGAACTTTTAATCGATGGACTTTATACAATGCTAGATGAAGAATAAAGGAGAATGATTTCATGATGAAACTGATCTTAACTCGTCATCGACTCTTCGTGATTGCTGTCACGATTTTATTGTTGATTATGGTCAGTTCCGTAAGTTATGCGTGGTTTGTCATGGTAAATCGAACCGATTCCTTTATCGCAACTGCTGCTAAAGTGGATGTTGATATCCAGATCGATTTAGATGGAACAATCAATGAACTTGAATATTTTGAAATCACTGATTGGTACACGATGACAAAGACAGGTGTGTATGAAATCAATGTAACCGATCAATTTGCCGAAAATTTCTTAACTAATCTTAGAATCAATATATTGGTCAACAGTACAGTTGATACGTACGTGCGCGTCTCTATTATTGATTCACTTACTCTGGCGACGATCGACTTTGAAGGAAATCGTGGGGAAGTTGCGATTGTTGACCAACCTATTCCTTATGCAATGGATCGTTCGTGGTTAGTCAATGGCGATCCTTATGAAGATCTATATGATGCTGAAGTCGCCTTAGGTGGGATTACAGCTGGTGATGTTGTTGAACAAGTCGATCATTGGTATGATCACAGCATTCAAGATGGTTATTACTATTATCCTGAGCGCATTTTTAGAAATACCGTATCGACCCAGTTAACCATACCTTTTATTGAAGAGTATGATGGACTTGAGTTTGAGACGAAATCATTCGGTTATACATTGCAATTTGCAATCATCGTTGAAGCTATTCAGGCTGCCAACGATGCACCGATTTATAATTGGGGTCTTTCGACACCTCCATGGGGAGGGACCTGGTCATGAGAACATATGCAAAAAAGATTGTTTTAGGTCTATTTATCTTGTTAGGATTCGGAATAATTCTTCATTCGATATCCTTTGATTTTAGCGCAAGAGGAAACATTGATTACGGCACATTTGGGGCAAACACGTATGATCAACTTCCAAGTTTAACTTTACCCGATGAAACCTATATAAGCTATACCACGTTTCGTGATGAAATTGCCTCTACATCGGCACAGATTCTTGCAATTGATTTAGGAACTTGGGACAAAATTATTCGTTTTGATGAAGCTGAAGAACTCTATCGTTTTTCGGTCGATGTCAGTTATAATTTAAAATACACTACGTTTGAAACCAAGCTTACCGATGATGCAATTGAGCGTCTTTTAAGTCTACATTATGTACTTGGCCGTGATATTGATTATTCAGTCATGAAATCTAAACAGTTTAATCCCATCGGATTTGATTTCAATATTGAAAATGATTACTATAGTCAATCCTTCAAAGGAATCTTTGATGGTAATGGCTTTGAAATATCCAATCTTTATTTCTCTAATTATGATTTATTAACAGAAATTCTCAATGAAGGTACGCCTCTTGAAACGGAAGTCGCGTACACAGAATACTATGCAATGTTTGCATATAATGAAGGTACTGTCAGAAATTTTGGACTTATCAATCCAACGTATGAGTTCACCTTTGAAAGTTCAAATCTTTATAAAGCAGCAAATATCGTCGGAAAAAACATGGAATCCGGCATCGTTCATCATGTCTATGCGATTGATTACAGACCCACTGCTCTCGTGGGTGGGATACGTATGGTCGCCACTTCAGGACAGGCTTCTGGAGTTCTCTTTGATAACTATGGCTCATTCTATGATGCGTATTTTGCAGGATTAGTCGTGATGAACGCCTCTTATGGTTCACGATTCACAGTGCAACCTGTCCTTTATGAAAATCATCTTACAGGTACCTATAGTGATCTTGCTTTTGATGACACCTTGTATCAAGAAATCGTGACGGTTTCAGGCTCATCTTATAGTATCACTACACCTAATCTTTATGCGACTTCTCTGACGACTTCACAAATCCGATCATCGAATGCAACACTTGGGACAGATTGGTATTATTTCCCTTCCGCAAGTTCACCTAATCCTAAATATCCTACCAAGTTAGGTCTTGATTTGGTAACGACACCACTTTCAATTGATTTATCATCAACACCTGGAGATTCGGTGACATTGAGCAGTTATTATGCGATTGAAAATACTTTAGATTTAATTGCTTTTTCTAAAATGCTCAATTATAATCGTGAATCATCGTTAACACCGTTTAGAGATATGGATTATGTGGTTACTGGGAATATTGATATGCAAGAAGTCGCCAAGAGTTCATACCTAACCCCCACAGTTGAGTTTACTGGAGTTTTCGCTGGTATCGATCAAGAAACCTATATCTACGGCCTTGAACTAGTTAATGGTATGTCGCAAGAATCCTATTATGCCGGTCTTTTCGGTATTTTGCGTGGACAAGTGTATAATCTTATTTTCTATCAAGCAAGTCTAGAGTTAAACGAAACCGATAGCTACGCAGGTGTGACAACCTATGTGGGTTTAATCGCAGGTCAAATGATCGATGGTATCATTCGAAATGTCTTGGTAGATGTCACCATTGATTTAGGTCATGATACCTTAGGAGAAATGCATGTAGGTGGTTTGGTAGGACAAGCAAGTGGTCTAGTTAGTGCGGTATATGCTGAGGGGAATATCATTCCTCAAACCGATCATACCTATCGCACGGACATTGTCATTAATCCAACCTATCATTTCGGTGGAATTATTGGCAGCGCAAACAGTGAACAACTCATTTTAACAGATGCATATAATGCAATGAATATTCATGGCCTTGGAACTACTTCAAGTAGTATCAACGGAGCTTCTGCACCTGTAGTCTATATGGGTGGAGTTTTAGGCTACGCGCACAACACCTTAGGCGAGGAACATGTCTTAGGCATGTTGACATCGACTGGAACCCTTTATGCTGAAGAAATTATATCATCATACACAGAGACTTACTATATGGGAGGAATCCTCGGTCAATCCGCAGGTGTAAGTTATCCCTTAAACGCAACGTTTGGTAAGTTTTATCATCAGGGAACGATCAATCCACAAAATCGCGGGTCTAATCTTGTTTATGCCTCAGGCATTTTGAATGCGAATCACAGTGAAGCAGTCGAATTCATTCATCTATTCAATGAAGAAGAGGCAGTTCTCGATTATTATGTGGATAATGAGGGTACGATCTCAGGGAATATGAATGGACTTATTTATACTACACTCGTCTATAATTTGGGATCAACACTCACCCTTTCTCAATCGGAAAATGCTCAATCGATTAATCTTTATGGAGCCTCCGCTTTTTCAGGTGTTTATCAATCCTCTAGCAATCAACAAACCCTTCTTCGTTTTGTTGTAAATGAAGGAACAATTAACCTAAAAGAACAGACATTAGCCAACACCATGTCCATTGCAGGAATTTCATTATCTGAAAACATCGACTATCTCAATGTATCCTTTGTAGGAAACATATACGCATATGATCTTGTGATGCAAACCAATACCGTGACTGCAAAACAATTATACATTGCAGGTATCGCACAGACCCTTACCATGAATCGATGGATTAAAAACGGTCTGGTCAGTGGTGAGATATCCGTGGGTGATATCACGACAAATGCAACAAACTTATCACCAGCAAACAATATATATATTGCAGGGTTCGTCAATTATAACTACTCAGGCAATATGGACCCCAATGGAAATGAAGCGATGCCTGAAGCAACTATTGGTATTCTAAACTCCATCAATGAAGCTGATTTGACATCAACTTATGATACCAATCATCGTGGAATTACTGGGTTTGCAAATACCTATGTAGGTGGTCTCGTTACATTTAATGATGGCGATATTCAAGATAGTGCAAACTTAGGTGATGTCAGATTTGAAAATCTGAGCAATGTCGATACATCCAATGTGACTTTTAACACCTTATCTACTGCAGGGGGTGCAACCACTAAATATCGTTATGGGATTGTAGTTGGTGGTATTTCTTCTGCTATACTATCGCAAAAATCACGCATTTATGATTCATCGAACAAAGGAACCATTATTGCCTTATCACGCAACTTTACGCGTGCAGGTGGTATTTTAGGTATGTCCATTTATAATGAATTAACCGTAGGAAATGTCTCTACCATCTATGGTTCATCAAGCATTGCAGATGTAGAAGACTCCATTTTATCAAACTGTATCAATTATGGTGATATCTCAGCATTAACCATTTCAATATCAAACTACTCAACGAGTTCAACATGGGAAACCATGAGTGGTGGGATTACCAATCCCTTCCGTTATGATATTACCATGGAAGTCACTGTTCCTTCGTATAACAATACGTATTATTCATCATTGACCAGTGGTTCAGTAAGAGTTTATACACGAGATTCCACTGAAGAACGTCCTGGCATTAACGCCTCAGCAGGTGGTGTCATCGGTTATGGCCTATCTGTCATGAGACGTATGGTGAATCATGGACAAATCAGTGCAACCGATGTTGCAGGAGGTGTTGTTGGTGCAACCGTGGTGTTCCTGACAGCCTATGTTAAAATTGACACAGCGATCAATTACGGAACGGTCCGAGCTTTTGATCGTGGAACTTCAAATACCAATTTTTATGCGGTCGATATCATGGATTATGAAACCATTCGCGATGGTTTTTATCCCGTAGATTCGACGTTTATCTTTCCTGATACCCACAGTGATATCCGATTGTATCCAGAAAATAAGCGCGGCTTTGGAGGAATCTTTGGACGCTTGCAGCGCGCTGCAAACCAGCTCATGTATGGAAATAACGATGAAGATTCAACGTTTAACTTTATTGTTAATATGGATCCCAATGTGGATTTGATTGGTCGACTCGATCAGGTGTTTAATTTTTATTCCTCGTTA
The DNA here is from genome assembly GCA_003605085.1 of Acholeplasma sp. GTDB lineage: Bacteria > Bacillota_I > Bacilli_A > Acholeplasmatales > Acholeplasmataceae > Peloplasma. The sequence goes on from QZKD01000005.1 coordinate 24,805, forward strand.
CGCTACTTTGACTTCACCAATGCGGTTTACTATAGTGCTCGTAAAAACGATACGACACAAGCTGTGTTTACTGGAATCAGTTATTTCTATGATAACTCCAGCGTGACGACAAACTCACTTTATGCGAGAAGATATAATACAAGCATCACGATCACTTCAAGAAAGTATGAGTATACCTATGATAGTGGCTCTGGGGATTGGTTAAGAACCACATATGAAAAAACGACAAATCGAACTGAAATATCCTTATATGGACGCCGTTACGAAAGAGAAGGATATGCTGCAGCAACATACGAAAACTATCAAACGGAAGTGGTTACTCGAAGTGCTGGCCCAGCACATAATGATTCGGGTTGGACTTTAGTGAGTGGATCTACAGTGGCTGTGGGTACATTAAATGAGTATAAATATGAATATGACCTGCCTCATTATAATCAGGTTTGGGATATTGAATCGACCAAGGTCTCGGGAAGTTCAACATGGACAGCAGTTCCCAATGGATATTATCTTTTTGGTGTCACTTTACCTGTACCTCTCATTACAGAAGAAGCAACGGATCCACAAGGGGAGTATGTCTATGGAGCCACTTTCCCGATGATTACTGACCCCATCTTGCAAGAGTATACCTATTTTGCTGAAAACGGGAATCTATCTTCGACCTTCGTTGATGCTCGACCCAATGGTATGTATGTACTCGCAACCTCATCAGGATCGACCTTCGGTAGTATCTTGCCTGCGAATCTAGAGTTTTACCGTCTATTGCCTCTTCATGCTGAACCAGGAGAACTTCCTAGTTATGATGTGGATTATGACAATGGTACACGCATTATGGCAAACTCAGATCCTTTGTATAGTTCGCTTCTTGTAGATTATGAAACTCTTTTCCAAACTTTATATTCGGATAAATCAGAACTCTTAGATGGTAATGATGATTCGCTTCAACTTCATGAAGTTGAAGGATCTTGGACAAGACTTTATAATCCCACAGTCGTTCAACCCACGGGTGTAACACCTTACGGCATCATTACTTTTGACTTAAATCTTTCATCACTCGATTTTACAACATCCAATTTAGCGACTGTTAATTATGAAATTTTAGGCGAATTACTCCCCAATGGGGCAATTTTAGCTCAAACCATCGAAGATTACTATAATTTGCCACACGGTAGTGATGTTTCAGCGTATATCTCTGCTTATCGTGCATTACTTGAAACATACGCAGATCCCGATATTCCTGAAGGAGATAAACCTGATTTATCGCCACTGTGGAGTTATACCTTTGATATCAATGATCCTGACACAGGCATCATCGATCTTGGATATTTCTCTTCTTATAGTGAAGTCTCTCAATACTTGGTATCTTTCATGAATGATAGTTATATTACGGATTATTTAGTAAGATTAAATGTTTCATATAATGCGAATGATGATCTTCCCTATCTTTATAGTTATCAAATCGATGGTGGAACGGTTCGTACCTCGATTGTGCAAAATATCACCGTCGAACCTGTCGATCAAAGATTAACTTTCACCTTTAGAAATCCTGATGAAATCCTTCCCGTAGGAACAGATATTTTAACCTTAGGAACTGATAATGAAGACAATGTTGTTTTAGAATATTATGATCCTAATACTTTAGGCTACATCACCGTGGATCCGCTCCATTATGACATCACATCCGTTCCTGTGGCAAATGCAACCTACTATCCATTTAGTTTTACTCTCTATGTGGATGGAACATTGCGCGGTGGTCAATATCGTGTTGGTTTCAGATTGCTACCATATCAAGATGATCTGGATTACTACACATTTACTAAGGGAAATTCCACATTGCGCAGTATAGAGGCGATTGAACATTACTCCTCAGGTGTAGTAACACCTGCTGCGACTACCTTTTCAACGATGCTCAATTTTGGGTATGCGCTAGATTTTAGTAGTTTCACACCGGTAGCTGTGACCGATCCCTTGGCACTACCCTATCAATCCGATGTGCTTTATTACACCCTTCCTTTCTTAAATCAACTGGATGTTTCAGATTTTTCGACCATTACCAATGTGACACAAAATGCAACGACATATACGGCAGGTGGCTTTAGAATATACAACATCAGTTATACAGTCCTTTCAGAGAGTGGTGCACAAACCGTGTACAATCATCAGATCACAGAACGAGCGATCTTGATCACCGATGTCTTTAGAAACAACAATAAAGTTACCATGACATCTGTTAATCCCGTATTGGTCACTCGTGAAGCTTTGGAAACCACGGTTTCCATTAACTTTGGGGTTGATGAAACATACAGTAGCAGTATATATAATCTGATGGCTGATGATCCAACGAGTTATTTTGTTATCGATCCAGAAATCACGACAGGATTTACCTTTAGCGTCACAGATGATTACTTAGTCGTCACTGTTGATAGCAGTGCGGATGCTGGTCTATATACGTTTGCCGTGGGTTACCAACGCACAGGAGATCCATTGATTGATCTTGGTGATATCTACATTCGTAAACTCGAAGGAACCAACGCGTATTTAATCGATATTCAGTTTGCTGAACTTGCCACTGAAACTAATTATGCGAAGATCTATGTTTCCGATAGTGAGGGAATTCCCGTTTCTGGTAGTCCCTACACACCTACGATATATTATGCCGGTATTGACTATGATGGATCTGATGATGATTCGGTTAAAGTCATTGGTA
>QZKD01000032.1 GCA_003605085.1 Acholeplasma sp.
CTCAATTGTATAGCGATTTCTTGTGTAATAGACGTTCATGACTTTATTGACACCTGCTGAAACACTTGTTGTTGTAGTCGATAAGCCTACATTAAGTTGGAATCCAACAAATGTATCATCAACGACCACCAATGTTCCGACATCATAGGTTTCAGTGGTTGTCTTGGTGTTATCTTTGGTATAATCATCATTTAAAATATTTTCAAAATAGTAGTTGACCGTAACGGTGCCTTCGGTAAGCATTTCAAATTTAGCTTCGATAATTAAATCTTCGGTAATTATGTCGTCAAAATTGAATTCATCGGTTAGTTCTGGAGAGATAAACCAACCTGTAAATGTAAATCCCTCTACATAAGGGTCATCAAATGTATTTACTTTTTCTCCATAAGGAACATCGATAAGTTGATAGGTGGCTCCCATGACCCGGAATCTCACTTTGAGCGGTAAGTATAAGCCTTTAACCGTTACATAGAAATCTTTAGTAAGTGTTTGTCCATTCAGTGTTAATGAGACGGTGAGAGTCACCGTTGTATCTTCGTTTTGGCGAACCACACGACCGACTGAATCAATCACTTCTGGATGACTACTTGACCATGTAAAAACTGCATCTTCATTATCTTTAGATGCTGTGAGCAATACAATATTAGCTGTCACAGATGAATACGAATCACCTTCAGCAAACGATATTTCAAGTTTATCGATCACATCTTGTGCCGAAAGGGGTGTTTCACAGGCAACAAGAAAAAATGAAAACACGGTTAATAGCATAATTTTAATAAGAATTTTCATGACTTACCTCACTGTGTTGGATGTATTCCTATTGTATGACGATTTTGAATAAATAACAACCATTTTCATGGTTTATTCATGCTTTTTTCTTTAAAAAGAAAAAGCGTAGGAAATCTACGCTTTGAATAGATGATAAAATGCAGGTCATAAATCTTTATTTTTTATAATCCACTCCTGATAAGTCTATCTTAAATCGACATGATCCGTCTTTTCTTAGTGCCGATTCAAGCATTTCAATCTTTAAGTCCTTTTCAAAAATAACATCAAAAGGAAACTTAGTAAACCCACCGCTACAGTAACACCAATTGGCGGAAATTTTAAATTCTTTATGTCTTAATGCTTCTCGTGCAAAAGGGCAGTGACACAAATAATAGGCTTGATCATCATCATTATCACTTTCGAGAAATTTCTTTGTATCATAGGGAATCTTTGTAATATAAAGTGCATCATCAATTAAGACCGCTGACATGATTTCTTGATTTGATTTTACATAATCCACAACATCCTGTGTAATCTCTTGTTCAAACCACACACGTTTTTCTTCCATAAATGTTGTGAGTTCTTTGACTTTTCTTTCATGCAAATCCTTAAGATACGCTTCAAGTGTAGGTGCAGCTTCATAATAAATCTTTTCTTGCATAAAGGCTTCTTTAGGAATTTGATGGTGATTATCTGCAAGTACACGACGCATCTCAGATTCAGAAAGCGTCTTTTCTAGCATCTCAATAAATTCTTTGGTAAAGACAGTGATGTCATGAAGATCCGTTCCGAGAACAGGAATCTCAATATCGCTATGAATACGATCTGCTCGTTCTTTTCCAATCACACGTTCTAACTTCTTTAAGATAGATTCAACAACACCGATAGCACCTGTATACTTTGTCAAATGAATAAAAAGATCATGGTGCCCAATTAATCGATAGTAACGCATAAGAACAACAAATGATGGGATTGTGTTTTGACCTGTGAATAATAAGTAGCGTATTACCATATCCAGTTCATCTTCAGTTAAATCTTCAAGTGTAGGAAAGTGTTGTTCCTGAAGAAAACCTTCGAGTTCTCTTATGAGTTTTTCTGCAAATAGAAAATCCTCATCCTTTAAATGATTGGTCTTGTACCAAATTTTCATTTTTTCTAGATTCATACATGTCACCTCGATTATTTGTTCATCATTATATCATAATTATAAGAAAAAAGTGACAAACCAAGTTGTCACTTTTCAAGATTCTTCATCATTGATTTTTTTAGTTTTTTATCTTGGTACATCGCTTCATCGGCACGTTTGATCAGGTCGCTTGGCTTTTCATCTTGAGTGATAAACGATGAATATCCTATGGATAAACTAATTTTAATTTCTTGCCCAAGATCTGCAATGGTGTGTGCAGATTGTATATGATATCTGATTGCATCTAAAAGATTTTGGTTCATATTTTTAACGATACAGGCAAATTCATCACCACCTACACGGTAACATTCGCCATAGGGCATATAATGCTGACTAATCATTTTATAGGCTTCAACCAAATAACGATCACCTTGCAAATGTCCCAACTCATCATTGATTTCTTTAAGATTATCAATGTCAATATAGACAATCGATACTTTAGACAATTCCTGAAGATTCGCAAACACTTTATCGATATCTGCTTCAAAAGCGGTTCGATTTTTCGCTTTTGTCAGTTGATCCACATATGCTAGGCGTTGATAGAATTCTTTCTCAAGCCCTTCTTTCATGCGTTTCATCACGTTTCTATAGAGCAAAACTAAAAGGTAGATGGATAACAAGAAAATGCCAAACGATAAATATACAGAAACATTCTCCAAATTACCCCAAATAAAGTTGATAATCTCCGCTAAAAAGAAGACGCTTAAAAATCCAATAATGGACAAAAATCGCTTTGCAAAATCATCTTTAGTCTTGACATAAATCATTCCCAAGGTAAAGATAGTCGTAGCGATGCCTATGCCAATCAATATTTGTGTATAGATGACAGATTCATAGAAATCAGCAATACCCGATATCTGAAAGATGATGACCAATAAGAGTTGAACACTGAACAGGACAATTAACACACGAATCCATTTTTGATATATTTTATCAATCGATCTATGAATAAAGACAAGGAGGGGTAGTGGAAAACTTGCTAATGCCAGATATGCCATGGAGGCAATCAAAATATGGCTACCCGTGACAAACTGCAACATGCGTGATTCTGCAATTAACCAAAGTGATAATAAAACCGCAAACAAACCTACCAAGCCATCACGCTTTTGTAAGCCCAAATGTGTAAACGAACTACCAAACATCATGATGAGACCTGCAAAAAAAACAAATAAGCCAATGAGTAAGCGGTATCCATATGAACTGATTAAATACTCATAGATGGCAGAATGATTGCCATACATCACGGGATTGAGCGTCCCTGCGATATTCTGATAAGAAGTCTCAAAAGTAAGTGAGATTGTTTTTCCATCACTCGATGCTGGAACCTCAATAAGGTGCCACAAACTTGCTTGTAGTGTTCGAGGATTCTCTTCGTGTATATGCTCATAAATGATTTCATCATCTAGTCTAACAATCAGCGTTGCAAGTGAAGCTCTAACCAAGAGTACTTGTGGAAAAAAGAAATCTTCTGATAGTTCTTGACTGATGGTATAAGGTTCATCTTGAACTACTTCGAGTGTTGTAGGGAGTGTATCTAGAGGAATCACTTCACTCTCTTTGATCCATGTCCAGTTTTGATTCATATCCGTAACATCATCTGTGTTAATAATTAGTTGATTATCATCATCGATCATTGCTACAGCGGTGAGTGTTATGATAAGGAGAATAAGTCCAAGGATTGGCCAAAAATTACGGTTCTTATTCATATGCATCCTCCTTCTTTTTCATGATATCATAAAATAACTGACATGAGACTATAAAAAAACAGGTCGAAACCTGTTTTATCATGTATTAAACAAATTCAATGATAGCCATAGGCGCAGCATCGCCGCGTCTTGGCACTGTTTTGATAATACGAGTGTAGCCACCTTGACGATCTTGATAACGTGGGCCAATTTCAGAAAATAATTTCTGGAGGGCATTTTGTCCTTCTTTGACGTCTTCAAAGCGAACGGTTTCCGCAGCTTGTCTACGTGCACTTAAGGTGCCTTCTTTGGCGAGTGTGACCATTTTATCGGCAAGTTTTTTGAGTTCCTTAGCCTTCGCTTCTGTGGTAACGATACGTTCGTTAATGATAATATCGGTGACCAAATCGCGAAGGAGGGCTTTTCTCTGATCGCTTGTGCGTCTTAATCTACTATAAGCCATGATTTACTCCTTATCTTCATCATCTAAATGAAATTTAGACTCTTTATTTGAACTATTTTCGAATTCTAGTCCATGTTCAGCAAGTTTTTCCTTGAGTTCCTTGAATGACTTTCTACCTAAACTGCGGAAACGCATCACATCTTCTTCAGTGAGTCTGATAATCTGTGCTACGGTATAAATACCTGAACGCTTCAAACTGTTGAATAGGCGAACAGAAAGGTCAAGTTGTTCAATCTTCATTTCGAGTTTCTTGTTGGTGGGTTCTTCTTCTTGTTCAAAAATAAAGTCGGTAGATGCTGCTTTTTCACTGATTTGAACGACGACGTTCAAATAATCGATGAGCATCTTAGAAGCGAGTGCGAGTGCTTCTTTTGCCTGAATGGCTCCATTGGTTTCGATTTCTAACATAAGTTCATCAGCATCGCCTCTTGTTTTTTCAACATGATAGGAAACGCGAGTCACTGGTGTAAAAATCGCATCGATGGGAATAATACTTTTTTCGTTTCTGCTATATCCTTTATTCTTTTCAGCGCTAACATAGCCGACACCGCGACGAACGGTGACTTCCATGGATAAACGACCTGTTTCAGAAAGATTAGCAATCACTTGGTTAGGGTTGATAATTTCAACTCCGTCAACATGATTGAATTCTCTTGCGGTGACAGGACCTGCGCCAATCGCATAAAGTTCAAGTTTTTGTTCAAAGTCAGGGTCATTGGAATCCACTGCGAAGATGACCTTCTTTAAGTTTAAGACAATACCCATGACGTCTTCATAAACGCCTTCCATCGTGGAGAATTCATGTTCGACACCATCAATCTTAATATTGACGATGGCTGCACCAGGAAGTGATGATAATAAGACACGTCTTAATGCATTGCCGAGCGTAATTCCATAGCCACGTTCAAGGGGCTTGATGGTGAAGCGTCCTTTGTGACCGTCAACAGCTATTTCTTCAACTGCGGTTGGTTTTTCAAATTTTAAATCTTTCACAAGTTACCCCTCCTATTAATTATCCACGTGGACGTTTGGGTGGTCTGCATCCGTTGTGTGGTACTGGTGTGACGTCTTTGATTGCAGTAATTTCTAAACCTGCAGCCTGAAGTGAGCGAATGGCAGCTTCACGACCAGGACCAGGTCCTTTGACAGAAACTTCAACTTTGATCATTCCGTTATCCATTGCTGTTTTAGCGACTGCTTCCGCAGACATTTGTGCAGCATAGGGAGTAGACTTTTTCGATCCCTTGAAGCCAAGTGCACCAGCACTGCTCCATGCGATCGCATTACCATCCACATCGGTAATCGTTACGATGGTATTATTGAATGTGGTATGAATGTGGGCAACACCAAGGGGAATATTCTTTCTAACCTTACGTTTTGTCGTCTTTTTCTTAGCCATATTATTCCCTCCTTACTTCTTCTTACCGGTGATTGCCTTTGGCTTACCCTTGCGGGTACGTGCATTGTTGCGGGTATTTTGACCGCGAACTGGCAATCCTTTACGGTGACGAATGCCACGATAAGAACCGATTTCCATTAAACGCTTGATGTTTAATGTCACTTCACGACGTAAATCACCTTCGGTGGTATACTTCGCGATTTCGGTACGAATGCGGTTTAATTCATCTTCTGATAAATTCTTGACGCGTGCGTCTTGGTTGACAGCTGCATCCTTTAAAATTTGTTTGGAAAGGGGTGTCCCGATTCCGTATATGTAGGTTAACGAAACCACGACGCGCTTATCGCGTGGAATGTCAACGCCTGCTATTCTTGCCATAGTTCCTCCTCGTTATCCTTGTCTTTGGTTATGTCTTTTATTTTTCTTATTAATGACATAAATTTTGCCTTTACGCTTGACGATGATATCATCTTCGGAGCGTTTTTTTACTGATGCTCTTACCTTCATATCATTTCCTCCTTATTTGCGGCGATACGTGATACGTCCGCGTGATAGATCATATGGTGATAATTCAACCGTAACTTTATCACCAGGTAAAATGCGTATGTTATTCATGCGGATTTTACCAGATACATGGGCGAGCACAATGTGCCCGTTTTGGAGAAGTTCCACCTTAAACTTAGTGTTGGGTAATACTTCGATTACTTTGGCTTCAACTTCAATTAAATCTTCTCTTGGCATAGATTCACTCCTTCTTTGAAATGGTTAAAATGTCATATCCAGTTTCCGTGATCACAATCATGTGCTCGAAATGAGCAGATGGTTTGCGATCGGTTGTTACTGTTGTCCAATTATCAGACAATATTTTTACGCGCTTGGTTCCGAGGTTGACCATCGGTTCCACGCAAAATGTCATCCCGGGTTTGAGGACCGGTCCTTGCTTTGGCTTCCCGAAATTAGGAACATAGGGCTCTTCGTGAAGTTCTCTACCGATGCCATGACCGGTGAATTCTTCAACGATACCGTAGCCAAAGGGTTTGACGTAGGATTCAATCGCATGGGAGATGTCTGAAACATAATTTCCAGGCTTCGCCATTTCTAATCCAACATAGAGTGCCTTTTCAGTGACTTCTAAAAGTTTACTGATGTCAGGACTAACTTCACCGATGGGATAGGTGGTGGCTGAATCTGCGTGATATCCTTTGAAAAAGACGCCAAAATCTAAGGTTATAATGTCTCCTTCCTTAAGCACCTGCTTGATAGAAGGAATACCGTGAACAACAACTTCATTGATTGAAGTACAGATGGATCCTGGAAAGCCGTGATAACCCTTAAATGAGGGTGTAGCCCCAAGACTTAAGATGTGTTCTTCGGCGATGCGATCGAGTTGAAGCGTAGTAACACCAGGCTTGAGATGGCTCTCAAGCAATCGTCTTGTTTCATCTAAGATGCGCCCTGCTTCACGCATCAACTCAATTTCGCGTTGTGATTTGATTTGAATCAATTCATCTCACCTAAGACTTTCTTAATGGTTGAATCGGTGTACTGGATGGATTTTGTTCCATCAATTTCCACAATCGATCCTTTTGATTTGTAATACCCGATGACTGGAGCGGTTTGATCACAGTAGATGCGAAGACGTCGTTGAACCGTTTCTTCCATGTCATCTGCGCGCTGTACTAACTTACCCCCATCAAGATCACAGATGCCTTCTCTTTTAGGTTTCTTGTTGTGGATATGATAGACAGCGCCACAGGTTTCGCAAACGCGGCGACCTGCGATGCGTTCGATGATCACTTCATCAGGAGCTGCGATATTGATTACAGCATTAAGCTTCCATCCCATCTCTTTTAAAAGATGATCAAATGCTTTTGCCTGTTCAATATTACGCGGGTATCCATCAAAGAGGAAACCATCTTTTGCATCGTCTTCCATCAGACGATGACGAACAATTTCATTGGTGATATGATTGGGGACAAGTTCGCCACGATCGATGTAGCCCATCGCAATTTTGCCTACGTCTGTGTTGTCTTTGTACAATTCTCTGAAGATATTTCCAGTAGAGATATGAGGGATGTGATAATGCTCTGCTAGCAATACTGCCTCAGTGCCTTTCCCGACGCCGGGAGGGCCCATCAGAATGATGCGCATAATCATATCCTCCGTTATCTAAAGATGCCGCTGTATTCTGTTTGACTTGCGTCTGTTTCAACCTGTTGTGTCGTTTCAATAGCAACCCCAACAATAATCAGCAAGCTTGTACCACCTAAAGTGATCGCGGAAGCTTCTGCACCTTGGAAACCGAAAACAATCGATGTGATGATGGGTAATACAGCGAGTATCACTAGGTAGACAGTCCCAATCACCGTAATCTTAAAGAGTAATTTTGCAATGAAATCTTTCGTTTCAATGCCAGGACGAATCCCTGGAACGTATGCATTGGATTTTTGTAAGTTATCTGCAATCTTATCTGGGTTGATGGTAAGGAAGGAATAGAAGAATGAGAAGATAACAATCAAAATCACATAGAGAATGAAACCGATGGGTTGCTGGAAATTAAAGATGTTATTAATCCAACCAGCTAAACCTGAAGTTTGACTTCCACTGGTAAAACCAACGATGGTAAGCGGAATGGAAAGAATGGTTTGAGCAAAGATGACGGGAATTACGCTTGCACTGTTGATCTTCATTGGAATATGTGAATCTGATTTACCTTGACGGTTTGCATACTGAATGGGAATTCTACGGGTTGCAATGTGAACATAGACAACACCGAAGAGAATCGCGAAATAAATGAGAAGTACAAGGATGAATAACACGATATCCCAACCGCCAGCACCATTGGTAATATATTTTGTCCAAAGGGTTGTCCACATCGCTGGTAAACTGGTGACGATCCCAGCGGTAATTAAAATGGATGTCCCATTACCTACACCTTTCTTCGTAATCTGATCAGCTAACCAAATCACAAGTGCAGATCCACCTGTCATGACTAAAGCCATGTAGGCGTAGAAGAAATAACGGTAACGTTCGACAGCAGATGCTTCGAGTGATGGAATAAGAACACTACCATTGACGGAAATACCCAAGATAAGTGCGAAAGCTTGAACAAACGCCAAACCAATGGACATGTAACGGGTAATCCGGTTCAACTTTTGCTTTCCAGTTTCACCTTGTTCACTCCATTCCTTGAAGGAGGGAATGACCATTTGGAGTAACTGAACAGCAATCGATGCTGTAATATAGGGAGAAATCCCTAAAGCGAAAATCGAAAATCGTTCAAGTGCTTGTCCGCTGAAATTATTTAAAATCGCAACGAAACTTCCGCTTGATTCCATAAATTGAACGATCGCGCGAGTATCAAAAAGTGGGACGGTAATGAAACTTCCAATTCTAACAACTAATAAGATAAGTAAAGTGAATGCTATACGTAGCATCACCGTTTTGTTACTTAGAACTCGTTTTATACGCAACCACACTTTAGATCACCTCGACAGTTCCACCAGCCGCTACAATCGCTGCTTCAGCAGCCTTAGAAAAAATATTTGCTTTGACAGTTAGTTTCTTTTCTAATGTTCCGTTTGCAAGAACCTTAACACCTGATTTAAGTTTCTTTAAAACATTGCGAGCGATCAGTACTTCTGGGGTGATAACTTCGCCATCATTGAACAAATTCAAATCAGCTAGATTAACGACAGCGTATTCCTTACGATTCACATTGTGGAAACCACGCTTTGGTAATCTTTGGAAGAAGGGGAGCTGTCCACCTTCAAACCCTGGGCGAGGACCGCCGCCGGAGCGAGCGAGTTGACCTTTAGTTCCCTTCCCTGCAGTTTTACCGGTACCACTACCGGGTCCTCTACCGAGACGTTTACGATTTTTGCGTGCCCCTTCAACGGGTCTTAATTCGTTTAACATGGTCATCCTCCTTATGCTACTTCTGTGACGTCAACCAAATGACTGATGGTTCTCACCATACCGGTAATGGCTTCATTAGCCTCTTTTACCACTACTTGGTTAATTTTCTTTAATCCTAAAGCATGTGCTGTTTTTACTTGATTGGGCTTGCGGCCAATCAAACTCTTCTTAAGTGTAATCTGTAGTTTCATTAGTGTAACTCCGCCACATCTACACCGCGAAGTGCAGCAACTCTTTCTGCAGTTCTTAATTGCTTAAGTCCTGCAAATGTCGCACGTACCATATTGACTGGTGTGCTTGAACCAATCGACTTGGATAAAATATCATTGACACCAGCGAGTTCGAATACAGCACGGACCGCACCACCGGCGATGATACCAGTACCTTCAGATGCGGGTTTTAAGAATACTTTTCCTGCACCGTAATGGCCTGTAATCTCATGAGGAATGGTTGAACCCACGATGGGGACTTCAATCATATTTGTTTTTGCGTTTTCAATCGCTTTTTTAATCGCATCGGGAACTTCGGCAGCTTTACCTGAACCAAAACCGACTTGACCTTGTTTGTTGCCAACAACCACTAAGGCAGCGAAACGGAAACGGCGTCCACCTTTAACAACTTTCGTAACGCGGTTAATTGAAACCACGCGTTCTTCAAATTGATTATCGGTTTGTTCTTCTTGCATATATCTTTCTCTAGCCATGTTCGTCCTCCTCCTTAGAATTGTAAGCCTGCACTGCGTGCAGCTTCAGCGAGTGCTTTGACACGTCCGTGGTATAGATAACCACCGCGATCAAAGACGACTGATGTTACGCCTTGTGCGAGTGCTTTTTCAGCAATGAGTTTACCAACTGCCTTAGCTGTTTCAATATTTGAATGCTTAAGGCCGAGTTCTTGAGAGCGTGCACTGATCAGTGTATGCTGTTTTTCATCATCGATAATCTGAACATAAATCGCTGTGTTCGAGCGGTAAATAGATAATCTTGGACGTTCTGCGGTACCTGTAACAATCTTACGGATCCGAAGGTGACGCTTTTGACGAGTTACGTTGCTTGAAATTTTTCTAATCATATTGGCGTCCTCCCTTACTTAGCAGTCTTTCCGGCCTTGCGTGGAACGTATTCATCAACATAACGAATACCTTTTCCAAGATAGGGCTCAGGTTTACGAACCGAACGAATCTTTGCAGCAAATTCACCAACGATTTGCTTGTCAGCACCTTCGATGATGATGTCCGTATTCTTTGGAATCGTGACAGTTAATCCTGCGGGAATTTCGAGGTTCACGGGATGGGAATAACCCATCGATAAGTTCACGACGTTGCCTTGGAGCGCTGCTCTGTAACCAACACCACGAATTTCTAATTGTTTCTTAAATCCAGTAGTGACCCCGGTAATCATATTTGCTAAGAGTGCACGGGTAGTTCCATGGATTTTTCTTGTAAAAATGGCATCATTTGGGCGCACAATTTTAATTGTGTGTCCTTCTTGCTTGATGTCGAGCATTTCATTGAAATGGAATTCAAGTTGACCTTTAGGACCTTTAACAACGATGTAGTTTTCTGGGCTAATCGTTACGGTAACTCCGGCAGGAACTTGAATCACTTTATTACCTATACGTGACATAATTTCCTCCTTATATTACCAAATGTAGGCGAGTACTTCGCCGCCAACTTGTGCTAAACGTGCTTCACGGTCAGTCATAATACCTCTTGATGTCGAGATCACAGCAATGCCTAGACCATTTAACACTTTGGGTAAGTTTTCAACTGAAGTATATACACGAAGCCCTGGTTTCGATATCCGTTTCAACCCTTTAATCACACGTTCTTTCGTAGAGGTGTACTTCAAGGTCACTACAATTTTGCCTTGCACGCCATCTTTAACAACTGCGTAGTCGACGATGAAACCTTCTTTTTTGAGAACCGTTAAAATATCGGTCTTCAAACGTGATGCAGGCATTTCAACCTTTTCATGACGCATTTTATTTGCGTTGCGAATACGGGTCAGCATATCCGCGATTGGATCAGTCATAACCATTGGTTCTTCCTCCTAATTACCAGCTTGCCTTCTTGACACCGGGGAGTTCTCCCTTGTGTGCCAATTCACGGAAAGTCAAACGAGACAAGCCAAACTTGCGTATATAGCCTCTGGGACGACCATCGAGCGCATCGCGATTTCTAAGGCGTGTGGGTGAGGCATTGCGTGGCAACTTAGAAAGTGCGGCATAATCGCCTTTTTCTTTCAATTCTGCACGAATGTCTGCATAACGCTCAACGATTTCACGACGCTTTGCTTCTTTTACGATCTTTGATTTTTTAGCCATAGTGCGCCTCCTTACTTCTTAAACGGCATGCCAAGAAGTGTCAAGAGTTGACGTCCTTCATTGTCGCTTTTTGCCGTTGTAACAATAACAATGTCCATACCACGAACTTTTTTAACTTTGTCGAGGCTGATTTCTGGGAAAATGATTTGTTCCTTAATCCCTACGGTGTAATTACCACGTCCATCAAATGAATTGGAGGAAATACCGCGGAAATCACGTACACGAGGAAGTGCAACATTGACCAATTTGTCAAGGAAGTACCACATGCGATTACCACGAAGGGTTACTTTTGCACCGATAGGCATACCTTCTCTAAGTTTGAAGTTAGAGATGGAATTCTTAGCCTTGGTCACAAGGGGTTTTTGACCGGTGATTGCTCTCAATTCTTCCACAGCGTCATCTAAGACTTTAGGATTGAAAACTGCATCACCAACACCCATATTGACCACGATTTTTTCGATTTTTGGAACTTGCATGACAGACGTATAATTGAATGCCTTAATCAGTTCGGGTTTGACAACATTTTCGTAACGTTCTTTAATTATGCTCATTGTTCAAACTCCTTATTTATCAAGGCTTGCGCCTGATTTTTTCGCATAACGGACTTTTTTACCTTCGACGACTTTCACACCAACACGGGTGGGTTTTCCTGTCTTTGGATCAACAAGTGCTACGTTAGATGCATGAATGGGTGCTTCTTTTTCGACGATACCGCCTTTTTCGTTAGCTTGGGTTGGTCTTTGGTGTTTTTTAACTAAGTTGACACCTTCCACAAGTACACGATCTGTCTTAGGATAAACCTTAATGACGCGGCCTGTTTTACGGGATTTATTCCCTTTTTTATCAGTTACAAATTGATCGGCTCCAGCGATGACTGCAACTGTGTCTCCAGCTTTGATATACATCTCTGAGACCTCCTTATAATACTTCTGGAGCTAAGGAAACGATCTTCATGAAGTTCTTTTCTCTGAGCTCTCTTGCCACAGGTCCGAAAATACGGGTTCCACGTGGGTTCAAATCATCTTTAATAATGACCACTGCATTTTCATCAAATTTGATGTACGAGCCGTCACTGCGACGAAGTCCTGAAACTGTACGAACGATGACGGCTTTAACGACGTCACTTTTCTTCACTGCACCACCAGGTGTAGCTTTTTTCACCGTAACCACGACGATATCACCGATATTAGCATAGCGACGGCGGGTACCCCCTAGAACTTTAATCACAAGGACTTCTTTAGCGCCACTATTATCTGCGACGACTAATCTACTTTCTTGTTGAATCATAGTTTTTCCTCCCTATACTAGATCGGCCTTAGCAATAACCTCAACGAGACGGAATCTCTTGGTCTTGGATAGTGGACGGGTTTCCATAATGGTTACTCTGTCACCAATGCCTGCTAAGCCTTCTTCATCATGCACGTGGAACTTCTTTGAAACCTTTACACGTTTACCATATAAAGGGTCTTTCTTGTAGGTATCAACAACCACCGTGATCGTTTTATCCATCTTGTCAGATACAACTGTACCGGTATAAATTTTTCTATTATTACGTTCCATGGTATCCTCCTTACTCACGTTCACTGATGATTGTCTTCATTTGAGCAATCGTCTTCTTCACTTGACTAATCCGTGCTGTATTCTCAAGTTGTCCTACTGCAAGTTGAAAGCGTAGGTTAAATAATTCTGACTTGAGTTCAGTGATTCTTTTTTCAAGATCGGGTGTGCTGATCTTTCTGATATCTGCCGCTTTCACGCTTGCTCACCTCTTTTAACAATCTTTGTCTTAATAGGTAATTTATGAGATGCTAAGCGAAGTGCTTCCTTTGCGATTTCATCGGTCACTCCGTTCACTTCAAACATCACTTTACCTTCTTTGACAACAGCTACCCAGTGGTCTGGAGCACCTTTACCGGAGCCCATACGCACTTCGAGTGGTTTCTTTGTCTTGGCTAGATGAGGGAAGATGTTAATCCATACTTTCCCTAATCTCTTCATATGTCTTGTCATCGCGATACGAGCCGCTTCGATTTGACGGTTGGTAATCCATGCACCTTCTTGAGCGATCAAAGCGTAATCACCATTGAGAATTTCATTTCTTCCCTTGGCTTTACCTTCGTAGCTAACACGGTGAGGACGACGGAATTTTGTTCGTTTAGGCATTAACATAATTAGTTGCCTCCCTTGCTGTCACGTGCTTTGCCCCTGTTGTTATCACGAGGTGCGCGTCTTTCTCTGTCTTGTCTTGGTGCTCTTTCATCTTGTTTTCTTAGATTTTCTTCACGGGTTTGTCCTGGAAGAACTTCACCGTTATAAATCCAAACTTTGATACCTAAAACACCGTAGGTTGTATGAGCTTCTGCGGTTGCATAATCGATATCTGCACGGAGGGTGTGTAGAGGTACTTGACCTTCTGAATACCCTTCACTGCGCGCGATTTCAGCACCACCAAGGCGACCAGAAACGAGGGTTTTGACACCTTTAGCTCCTGCCTTGAGGGCACGTTGCATCGCAATTTTTTGCACTCTTCTAAAAGAAGCGCGGCTTTCTAACTGCTCAGCAATGCTTTGTGCAACGAGTGTAGCAACTCTTTCGGGTCGTTTAACTTCAACGATATTGAAGACAACTTCCTTCTTAGAGATTTTTTCTAATGCAGCAACAGCCTTTTTCTTCGTTTCAGCATCTCTACCGATAACAATCCCAGGTTTTGCTGTATGTAAAGAGATTTTAACGCGATCTTTTCCGCCTTTACCCTTTACACGTTCAATTTCGATGTGAGATACCGCAGCTTTTTTGTAAAAGTCGTTTAAGTAGTCACGAATCAATGCGTCTTCTTTGACCAATGCAGGTACGGCTGTCTTTTCAGCATACCACTTGGAATCCCAAGTGCGAATGATGCCAAGGCGCATACCGATTGGATTAACTTTTTGTCCCATGGATTCTCACCTCTACTCTTTATCGGCCACAACAACTGTGATGTGGCTGGTTCTCTTCTGAATGATGTCGCCTTGGCCTTTCGCTCTAGGGAGTAATCTCTTGAGACGAACACCTTCATTGACGAAACATTCCTTAACATATAAATTTTCAACGTTTGCATTGTTGTTGTGCTCAGCGTTTGCAACTGCTGAGTTGAGCACCTTTAAAATAACTGGTGAAGCTCCGCGTGGAGTAAACATCAAAATCGCTTGTGCTTCTTTGATGCCTTTGCCACGAATTAAGTCAATGACTAAGCGAGCTTTACGTGGAGCAATGCGAACGGTTTTAGCGATAGCTCTAGTTTCCATTTTTCTTGTCTCCTCCAATTACTTTTTCTTCGCTTTTTTATCTTCCTTACCATGTCCATGATAAGTGCGAGTGGGTGCGAATTCGCCAAACTTGTGTCCAACCATATCTTCTGTTACATAGACAGGGACATGCGACTTACCGTTATAGACGGCGACCGTATGACCAACGAAATCAGGGAAAACCGTTGAACGGCGTGACCAGGTTTGGATTACTTTGTTTTCATTAGCTGCATTCTGCTTGCGCACTTTGTTTAATAAGTGATCATCACAAAATGGACCTTTTTTAACTGAACGTGCCATATATTTCCTCCTACTTCGTGCGGCGACGTACGATCAAGTCGTTGGACGCCTTCTTGCTGTCGCGAGTCTTCACACCGCGAGCCTTCTTACCCCATGGGGTCATCGGTTGTTTTCTACCGATTGGTGTTTTACCTTCACCACCACCATGTGGATGGTCGTTAGGATTCATGACTGAACCACGAACGGTTGGGCGAACACCCATGTGACGAGTTCTACCTGCTTTACCGATATTGACAAGTTCCCATGTTTCGTTACCGACAATACCGATAGTTCCGCGGCAAGTTCCTAAAATCTTACGAACTTCACCTGATTGAAGGCGGAGTAAGACATATTTATCTTCGCGACCAAGAATCTGTGCGGATGCACCTGCTGAACGTGCAATTTGACCGCCACGTCCTGGGGAAAGTTCGATATTGTGAATAATGGTACCTACGGGGATATTCATAATGGGAAGAGCATTCCCAGTCTTGATATCGACTTGTTGGCCAGACACAATTTCCATGCCTACTTCAAGGCCTTTTGGAGCTAAGATATATCTCTTTTCTCCATCTACATAGTTGATGAGTGCAATATTCGCACTACGGTTTGGATCATACTCGATAGTTGCAACTTTTCCAGGAATGTCATCCTTGTTGCGCTTAAAATCAATTACACGATATTTTCTTTTGTTGCCGCCTCCGATGTGACGAACGGTAATTTTACCTTGGTTATTACGTCCACCTGTGCGAGAAAATGGCTGTAGTAGTGATTTTTCAGGAGTAGATGTTGTGATTTCTTCGTAAGTTAATACGCTCATTCCACGACGACCGTTAGACGTCGGGTTGTATTTTTTAACCGCCATTTGGTTAAACCTCCTCTAATCTTTCACGTTAAATGGTGAAGGCGTCAATCTTTTGACCTTCAGCAATCTTGACAACAGCTTTTTTATAAGCTGACTTGTATCCTTCGTACTTACCCATTCTCTTAAACTTGGGAAGAACGTTGATCGTATTGACTGAGAGCACTTTGACATTGAAAATGGTTTCAACTGCTTTCTTAATCTCAATCTTGTTTGCTTTGCGATCGACTTTGAATGTATAACGATTTTCACTTTCAATTAACTTCGTCGATTGTTCAGTAATAATAGGAGCTTTGAGAATATCATAGTATTTAGTCATTGCCCAATACCTCCTCTAATGAAGCAACTGCATCTTTGGTGAGTACCAATGTTTTGCAGTTTAGTACATCATAGACACTCACGTGATTTGTTTGTGAGAATGCTACATTTGAAATATTTCTCGCTGCTAATACTGCGTTATCAGAAAACTCATTAGCTACGACGAGAACTTTTCCTTCTACACCAAGATTGTTCAACATTTGTTGGAATAATCTTGTCTTTGGTTCTGCAATATCAAATCCTTCAACAACTTTAAGTTGACCCTTAGCTGCGTGATAAGATAGTGCAGAACGAAGTGCTAATTGACGAACTTTTTGGTTGAGTTTAACAGCATAACTTCTTGGTGTTGGACCGAAGACCACACCACCGTGACGCCATTGTGGAGAACGTGTAGACCCTTGACGAGCACGACCAGTTCCTTTTTGACGCCAAGGCTTTTTACCACCACCGGAAACTTCACCACGGTTTTTAACATCGTGTGTTCCCTGTCTCATCGCTGCACGTTGTGCGTTGACAACATCGTATAATGCCTGTTGATGGGGGGCAATCCCAAAGACATAATCGGAGAGCGTGAGTTCAGAAACAGTCGTTCCCAAGTTGTTAACTACATTTAATTTTGGCATATTGACTTCCTCCTACTTCACACTTTTGATCGCTGTCTTGACGACAACCAGACCCTTATTTGGTCCTGGAACGCTTCCGCTAATCAAGAGTACTTGATTTTCAACGTCAACGCCAGCCACTTTAAGATTCTGAATGGTGACCGTTTCGTGTCCCATTTGACCAGGTAATTTCTTACCTTTGTACTTACCTTTCATAGGTCCAATTGACCCTGGTCCACGATGATATCTTGAACCGTGCGTCATTGGTCCGCGATGTTGATTGTGTCTCTTGATAGTACCTTCAAACCCTTTACCTTTTGAAGTTCCTGTCACATCAATCACTTCACCAACATTGAACAAATCCGTCTTTACAAGGTCACCGACCGCTAAATTTGCTAAATCATTATCCAGCCCTTCAAAACGGATTTCCTTAATGAAGCGCTTAGGTGCTGTGTTAGCTTTTTTCACGTGCCCTTGTTCAGGCTTGTTACTTAATTTTTCCCGTTTGGTTTCGAAACCGACTTGTGTTGCTACATAACCGTCTGTTTCAACAGTCTTTTGTTGAAGCACCACATTGTCTGCCACGTCAACCACGGTGACTGGAACGAGTACGCCATTTTCATCGAAAATTTGCGTCATTCCAAGTTTTCTACCTAAGATTCCTTTGGCCATATTTTTACCTCTTTCTTAATGTTTCTAAATTATTTTTTAAGTACGATATCAATACCAGATGGTAAATCGATATCCATAAGTGCGCTAATCGTCTTGGGATTGGGATCAACGATTTGAATCAAGCGCTTGTGAGTTCTGCGTTCAAATTGTTCACGTGAATCTTTGTTAACGTGTGGTGAACGTAAAACCGTGAAGATTTCTTTTTCAGTAGGAAGTGGAATTGGACCTTGTACTGTTGCACCAGTTCTGAGTGCACTTTCAACAATCTTCTTTGCTGCTTGATCAATCAAACGATGATCGTAAGCCTTTAAACGAATTTTAATCACATCTTTTGCCATTTTTTAAGCTCCTTTCGCCTATAATCTTTGTATAGACTTGCTCCATGGAAAAACCTAACACGTAGACAACGGCTATCCGTGTGTCAGCAACCTTCCATTTCACAGCCTCTCGCGATTTACACACGAGCGTAACCATTATATAAGAAATGCCGAAGAAATGCAACAGGCATACTGTATTTTCCTCGGCAAATTAATCTATTTAATATTTATTTCTTTCTCTTGAAGCATCTTTTTATAGGTTCCTACCTTAATCACAGCATCAGGTCCCAATTTTTCTCTTAGCTCATTGTAAAACTTTGTTCGCGCTTGATTGAACGCATGAACTCCGTTATTTCTTCCTTTGTTTTTTACACGTGTATCTATGATCGGGGTAAGATCTTCTATAAATGAAGGGTGTATACCAAAGTTTCGATATCCCGCTCGCAGCGAGCCTGTGAAAAATGTTGGATTGGTTAAGCAAAAACCTATAAACAAATATTCGACTGGTTGATAATGGCGTCGATAATCCTGGATAGCTTCCCTAATACCCGCATGTGCGTGTGAATCTTTGAAAAGTTTTAAAGACACATGATCATAATATGGACGAAAATGGTTTGCATAATCTGCAATTATCGCTTCTAAATTGAAAACAATATGCTTGGATTTCCGAAATTCTTTACTGTGATCAATTGTAGATTGAAATACTAAATCAAATCCGATTTCAAATTGATTATTATATCTGAATTCTTTCATCATGAATTTGATACTTGACATCCATTCATCGACATCTGATTGTTTCATGACATATGGAACATGAATCGAGATTTTTGATAATGATTCTTTCATGACATCTGCGATAGCAGCTAGGTAATTTCTATAGTATAATGGCAACTGATAAAATTTTTCTTTCGTGGGGTATTCCCCTTCAAAGTCATCTGTTGTCACATAGTTATCAAATGCAGGTAATCGAAAAATGATGGATCGTTGTTGGCAATGCAGATCGATGTAACGTATAAAGTGTACCCATTCTTCGATAGTGAGTGGAGATCCTTTGGCAGCAATAAGATATTCAGGGTGAAAAATAACGCCTTTAAACCATGGATTGTCAATAACCAAATCGACATCATAGGGATGACTTATCGTAGCGAAAAATCGATATCGATCACCTAGTATAGATGTATTCAGAGCCTCATGTACACTATTCTTTTGTTGCTGTCGATGAAATTGTTCGAGAAGATTCTTCTTCGGATTTAGAATGATTTCTTGTTTTTTACATAAAATACATATCTTCTTCCTACCCTTAGTTTCAATAGGTGATTGAATAATTGGGATTTGAAAATGGATAGAAAAATGAGCAATGGATGAATCATCTGACTCTTCTTGGTAAATTAATCCCTTAATATGTGAATTAAAGTCATAAAAGATTTCTTTAAAAAACGTTTGAGTGATCACAATTCGATCGCTATCGATTGATCGAGAAAATTCTTGAAATAGAAATCGTCTTGCATGTGAACATAATCGATCTTCTAAATAGGTAAATTGCTCCATGAGAAGTAGAAAAAACATGGGGTCATGAGGTTTTTGATATTGTTCGGCGTCACTTTCGCGATCGCTCATGGCTTCATAAATTGCATTCGATAATCCCATTTTATCATCGAAAATATATGCTTCGATGGTCTGGAAAAATTCATCGCTATCAATCAAAAATCCTAAAGCGCTTATGACATCTAGATTTGATAAAGAATCTGTTGATAGGACTGCTATAGATTTAAGATGTTTGAAATCATCCAAAATACTCTTTCTTACCTTTTTGAGAACGGATCTTACTCGAGCTGGAGTCATGCTAAAAAGGATCTGTTCTTCACTGTAATATTTGGGTGTAGCATAAACAATTTTGTTTTTCAACAAACTCATGTCGATAGTTTTAGAAGGATTATCTAGGACATATTTAATGATGTCTTTTGCTAAATTCTTCGCTGCCATTTTTCTTACCTTTTCACGCTTTCATTGAGTATCTTGCTGCACCGATAATGCCAGCATCATTTCCTGTTTTTGCAAGAACAATAGGTACGTTGATCGTATTAAATCGAGCATATTGTTGGTAGTGTTTTTTTATGCTGTTAAGTAATATATCACCCGCTTGTGCAATCCCTCCACCAATAATGATGACGTCTGGATCTAAACTCACCGCTAATATACTTGCGCTTAATCCAATATATTTTCCCATCTCATCGATAACCTTTAGACCCACTGAATCATTATGTTTCGCTGCATCAAAAATGCTTTTTACTTTGAGATGTTCACTTTTGAGAATGGTTTGACTGTATGGAATCAATCTCCTTGCTTGATTCAATATCGCTTTCGTCCCACACACTTGCTCAAGACATCCGCTTTTTCCACACCCACATATCTCGTTTGTTTCAAATATTGGCATATGACCAATTTCTCCACCTGCACCAGTTCTTCCTTCGATGATTTCACCTTCAACAATGATTCCACCACCAACTCCTGTCCCTAATGTATAAAAAATTGCATTATTATGCGGGATATCTAGTGATTCATTTTCTCCGTATGCAGCAATATTAGCATCATTAGAAACAACAACCTTTACGTGATCTGGTACTCGATTTTGCATGGCTTGAATCACATCGATATTTCTCCAATGCAAATTGGGACATACATCAACATAACCATGTTTAACAGGACATGGTATAGCAAACCCAAAACCAAGGATTTCATCATATGTAATTCCATGCTTATCAAGAAATTCATTTGCTAAATGAATCACTGCATCAAATATAGTCGTCGCATGATCAATATTAGGTGTTGGTATTTCAATTTTTTCTATTAATTCAAATCTAGTGATCTTAAATAAACCCATCTTGATGTTGGTTCCACCAATGTCAATTCCAAATGTATAATTTTTCATAATTCCTCCACACTCTTAAAATTATATAATATATAATTTATAAATCAAGAGGGTTTTTTATTTTTTTAAAAATCATTAAAAAAGGAGCAGAATTAACTGCTCCTTAACGATTAATAATGCTCTTTGAAATATTGACTGATGTTTTCAAGTGACTTCATTAGAACTTCATCCTTTTCAACATCCAAATCCTTAAATAACGAATCGATCATCTCATCGTGAAACTCATCATGAATCTTCAGCACAGTATGTGCAATGTCTGTGAGTTTTAAATAAACTTTTCTTCGGTCTGATTCATCGCGCTCTCTTTGAATATACCCCTTTTTCACGAGTACATTGACGGATGTAGTTAACGTACCTAAGGTTACTCTGAGTTTAGCAGCAATATTTCCCATAGTGCGTATAGAAACATTTCTTACTGCTTCTAATACGTGAACTTCTGTCATAGAAATTTTGACACCGCGCTGTTTCAATATACCTGACTCAATACTCAGAATATGATTGAAAACATCAACTAACAACTCATTGATTACCTCTTTTGGAGACACCATGTTTCAAACCCCCTTATTTTTTATATAACAATGTATCCTACGCCTAGTGTTCCGGGACCAGCGTGTGCACCTACAACGGGTGTTAATGGCACAACTTCAACTGTAAGATCAGGACGAACTGCTAAAAATTGATTCTTGATTTCTTCTGCTTTTTCACGATTGTTTGTGTAGACAATAAACATAATGACATTTTTGCCTTCAATGTCGTGTGAAACAACTTCAACTAAACGTTGTTGAGCTTTTCCGGTAGTACGAATTTTCTCAAAGGGAACCAAACTGCCATCACGTTGGATGTGTAACAATGGTTTAATCTTTAGTAATGTACCTAAAAAACCACTTGTCGTAGATAAACGACCATTCTTAACCAAGAACTTTAATGTATCAACGAGGACATAGATGTATATATTATCTCTTATTTTTTCTAATTTATCAATGATATCTCGGACTTTACTTCCGTTTTTAATCATTTTAATTGCTTCCAATACGAGGTAGGCCTCACCATAGGAGACGCTTCTAGAGTCAATAACATATACATTAATTACAGGAACCATGTCTTTTGCTAAAATAGCGCCTTGATAAGTTCCACTTAATTTTGATGAAATGACTACAGCGATAACGTCTGTGTATCCCTCATCTTTTAATTCTTCATACACACTTGCAATTTTACCAGTGGATGTTTGTGAAGTTGAAACATCAATATCTGGATTTGCATTAATGATATCATAAAACTCCTTTGCTTGAATATCGACATAGTCTTCGTATTCTTTGCCACCCAAATTTAATGTCGAACGAATTAGTTTTACTGGGTAATCGAGCTTCATGTAATCAACACCAGAATTGCCACATACAACAATACCTATTTTCTCACTCATGTACTTTCTCCTTAAAATTATTTGAACTTCAAATCATGATACTATTTATATCATAACATATCGCCAAAATAATTCAATAAAAATGATAATTTATGTAAAATTATTGATGATCTGTAGTTGCGAAATTGCAGATACTGAATTTTGTTCGATAATGTTCTTGATTATAAAGTCAGAAAGCAAGCCTATTTCGCAGTTATTATAATTTATATTTTCACTCATAATAAGACTTTTCATGCGATCAACTTCGGGACGATACACCAATACATAATTGATAACTTTAACCCGTGAATCGATCATATTTACTAGAACTTGCCTGTGATTGATTGAATCTTGAAGTTTTTTGGTGTATCTTTCTTCACTTCTCTTTTCATCTTGGTTAAACATCCCAAACTCTAATACTATGATCAATCGATCATACACCAGCAGATAATCTGTTCTCATGTGATTACCAAAAACGAGCGGATACTCCATGATAATCGAAAGTTTATCCAGCTGGACGCCTCTTACTTCGATTTGTTCAATTGTTCTTCTTAGTATTGTTAATGTATCTATCCATGTAATGACTTCCTCGTCCTTCAGGGGCCATATGGAAATATTTTCCTGATAAAATTGTTTCTTGAGCATCTGAAATATGTATGTTTGACCATACTTTTCAACTCGCTCTTTCAGTAGTTGCTTTTCAATTTTCCAATTCATCTTATCAATAGCTTCAACAAATGATTTAAACTGTTCACAAGATGTAAATTTAAGCATGGATTTGATTTTCATGTTATTACTCTTCCTTTGATTATTTTTTTGATTCAATCAATCATCTAATGTGGTTGATTGAAAACTCATTCAATTAATAATAGAGAAATTTGGATGTTTTTACTTATATATAACAAAAAAGCCTATCTTCATGCGATAAAAAATTAGAATGTAGAACTCATGGTTGAGTTCATCTAACTATTTAATCACTATGCAGTCAGGCCAAATAAATGAAATTATATTGTAGTAATTAATTGATTCGCTTTTTGTAAAGATAATTGATGCTTTGTATAATAGTGAGATATAAAAACGGCACTCCAATTGATTATTACTATACCAATCCAAACCCCAAAAACACCCCATCCAAATATGGTTCCCAATAAGTAGAATATCCCTATAGGCAAGATTTGTCTGTAAATTCCTAAATAAATGGCAAATCGTGGTTTCTTAATTCCTTGTAATATGGACACATTGATATTAATAAAAACATACGTGGTAAAGGCAATGGCTTCGATTCGAAGATACAAAGTTCCTGCAGCGATAACATCGGGATTCGAATCAAATATTCTGATCAAATATGGTGCTAATGGCCAAATAATGATGGTCCCAATAAGCATAATGATGACTCCATATTTGATACCTTTCTGTCTTGTTTGATCAATTCTTTCAAAATTCTCGGCACCAAAGTTTTGTCCAGTAATCGATAAAACAGCAACATTCAAACCGATCGTTGGTATAAGTGCAATTTGTTCAATACGCATCGAAACACCATAAGCAGCTACAGTACTTTCACCACCATATTGTAAAACGAAATAATTGATAATGAAAACACCAATAGCAATCGTTGCCATATTTAAACTTGCTGGTATACCTTGCGCCAATATATCCCTCATCGTTCTGAACGTTACTCTAGCTTTTTTTAGGATATTGCTATGAAATGCATTAGATTTTATGACATGATACAGCAGATAAATTGATCCTGAAAATTGAATGATGACGGTTGCTAATGCGACACCTGCAACTCCCATGGCTGGCAGTCCGAGCCATCCATACATTAGCATTGGATCCAATATAATATTTAATATGAAACCAGCAATAAGATAATTTCTAAATGGTTTTGTTAAACCCTGTGCACTTAACATACCATAGAGTGCATTATTGAAGATAAAAAACATGCTGCCTATCAAAATCGTATTTGTATAATCTAATCCAACTTGTAGTACTGATCCACTTGCCCCAGTTAAAGAAAATAGACCTTCTAAATAAAAAGGCGATAATAACGGGATTATGAGTCCAAAAATGGCACCTAAAACAAGAACATTTATTGCTATGTTATGGAATCCTAATGAATCTTTTTTTCCAATTGCTATAGCAGACAAAGCTGTCGTACCATTTCCTAGTCCACTGCTTATCGATATAATAAGAAAAAATATTGGGAAACTGATAGCCATTCCTGCCAGTGCGTCGGTACCTAATTGTCCTGCATAAATGCTATCTACCACGTTATAAAACGTATTAAATAAGAAGCCGATTGATGCTGGTATACTAATTTTTTTAAAGTGTTCATTCAGTGAACCTTTCGTCAAATCGATATCCATATAATCACCTCAATATATACATTGTATCAAACATCGATGTGAACCCTAGATGATATGCAATTGATCATTATAAAATAAAAAAAAGCCACTTAACGGCTTGACTATGAATTGGTGGTGGCTCCGGGCAGAATTGAACTGCCGACACAAGGATTTTCAGTCCTTTGCTCTACCGACTGAGCTACAGAGCCTAATAATGGCGGTCCGGACGGGAATTGAACCCGCGATCTCCAGTGTGACAGACTGGCATGTTAACCACTACACCACCGGACCTTATTTTGGTTGCGGGAGAAGGATTTGAACCTACGACCTCCGGGTTATGAGCCCGACGAGCTACCAGACTGCTCTATCCCGCGATATTAAATATATCAATTTTTATTAGACTTCTCGTGGCGGAGGAAGAGGGATTCGAACCCCCGCGCCTTTTACAGCCTGTCGGTTTTCAAGACCGATCCCTTCAGCCAGCTTGGGTATTCCTCCAACATTATAACACAATCTATTTGCCTTGTATAGTAGGCTAGTTGGTGGACCCGGTAGGACTCGAACCTACGGCCAACCGGTTATGAGCCGGTAGCTCTAACCAACTGAGCTACGGGTCCAAACTGGTAGCGGCGGGGGGGGTCGAACCCTCGACCTTACGGGTATGAACCGTACGCTCTAGCCAACTGAGCTACGCCGCCAAGTGAACACCATCGTAAAAATTATTTGACTCCGATAACTCAAGGTTTCCACCAAAGATGGTGGAGCTTAGGGGGATCGAACCCCTGACCTCCTGCGTGCAAAACAGGCGCTCTCCCAGCTGAGCTAAAGCCCCAGTTAAATTAGTACAAATGGTACCTCGAGCCGGACTTGAACCGGCACGGATTCATCATCCATGGGATTTTAAGTCCCACGTGTCTACCTATTTCACCATCGAGGCAAATTGAGTGGTGACCCGTGTAAGAATCGAACTTACGACACCTTGATTAAAAGTCAAGTGCTCTACCGACTGAGCTAACGGGTCTCCATGGTGCCGAAAACAGGACTTGAACCCGCAACCTACTGATTACAAGTCAGTTGCTCTACCAGTTGAGCTATTTCGGCTGAGAAAATGGTGGGAGTTAACGGGCTCGAACCGCTGACCCTCTGCTTGTAAGGCAGATGCTCTCCCAACTGAGCTAAACTCCCATTGATAGAGATATGCCTGGCAACGACCTATTTTTGCTCCTTGGAACTATCGTCGGCGCGGAAGTGCTTAACTTCTGTGTTCGGAATGGGAACAGGTGTGACCACTTCGCCA
>QZKD01000001.1 GCA_003605085.1 Acholeplasma sp.
GGTCACCTTCCTTTATCTTATCATAAAAATGTGTGAGATTTACGAATAAAATGAAAGTGGTTGCAATACCCCCTAAAAAATGCTATATTATACTTGCTTGTATGAAATACATTGAAGGAGTGAACACAATGAATCAACTCAAAACACTAAGAAAACTTGCGGTAATTGTGCTATTATCCGCTGGTTTACTTACGTTAGCTGCATGTTCTGGCAGTGAAAAAACTCCTTACGGTAGTCTCTCTGATGACGCTTATCTTACGATTGGTGATATCACCGTAACGGAAAAAGAACTCTACGATCAACTACGTATGCAAGGCGCCTCAGTTCTCGCAACCATGATCGATGAAAAAATCTTTGAAGATGAAGTATCCGCTGTCCGTCAACTACTCTTAACAGGTGATGAAGATTTAAACACCTATTTCGATGAAACGGTCAACAGCGCCATTCATGGTATCTCTGATCTTGATGATCTAGAAGATCTCTACAACGATTATCCCGACCGTTTTGTTCGTAACTTGGAACAATTTGTCGATTCCTTATATTTATTGGATAACAACATTGATAGAGCAGCTGTGTTAGCAAGTCTTGAAGCGTTACCTGAGAAGTATGAAAATTACGCAAGTATTCCTCTTCTATTAGACAACTATGATCTCAAAGCTACCCAACGTTATTATGCGAAAGGTCTACTTGAAGATGAAGTCTTAGATGAAGAAGATACAAACTACATTGAAGAACAAGACCTCGTGACTTATTATACAGCCAACAAACAAGGTCGTTATGATGTCGATGCACTTGTGATTCGTTTCATTAACTTAAATGAAGCCAATGCCGCATTATACCAAACCAGTATCAAGTCTGATTCAAAAGGTTTATGGTATAAGATTCCCGATATCCGTATCGCTGTTGGACAACCTGGTTACGTCGACTTAACCGATGAAACCCCCACAGGTTATGGTCACATCGTGGACATTCTTGATGATTTAGGTTTACTTGGTAAACTTGGTGTCGATCGTGAAGATCGTTCACAGCTCAGCGTTGCTGATTATGAAAACTACTACAAACGTTATGTCATCTCAACCACAAGAGAAACTGGTTTACCTGATGAAGCTTTAACTGCAGCACAAGTTAAAGAAGAATTTGTCAATATCTATAACATCTTAAATCCAGCCAATAAAGTTGAAATCGCGATTGATGGTTCTATCGTAGGTCAAGCAGGTTCTGAATTTGATGCAACCTGGACTTATGATGACTTAGATGAAGTTAACTCTAGTTTAAGAAATCACGTCTACGTCACCCTAACTGCTGAAGCAAACATGGAAGACATCGAAGATCTAGCCACTGAAAAACCATTCTCTTCACGCGTTCAAACATTCGGAAGTGCACGTTACTTAGTGTACAAACTTTCTGATGAATCCGCTTCTGAAGAAGGTATCTTAATCGAAGACCCTGAAGATCCCGATTTAGAAATTTTCGCAGATACCCCTGAAGCTACCACCGTGAAAGATGAAGTCTTTGCAGACCTCTTCGAAAGCAAACTCACTTCTGGTTATATTACCGCTAAAGTTTCCGCCCTCTATGATGAAAAAGAACTCGTCATCTATGACCGTGTGGTTCGTACATTCTATGAACAATCGTATGGTTATGAAGGCGATGCTGATGATAAGAGCGGTGATGTGATTGCCGTTATCGATGGAAAAGACATTTTAGTCGATGACTTCTACGCACGCTTAGAACAATCCTATGGTATTAACTTATCGTTAGACTTAGTTTCTAACAAAGTGTTGTCTGCATCCGATGAATACACCGTCACCGAAGAAGATATGGATACCTTCCAACAACAGTTCGAAGATATCATCAGTCAATTCTCTGCGGATAACTTCGCATCCGCTGGCTTCCCAGCATCCATGGGTCGTGAAAAGTTCTTACTTCTTGCGTTTGGTTCAAAGACCAATACAGAAGCAGTGAACCAACTCTATGTATACCCAGAACTTAGACAACAATATTTAGATGATCTTGAAGCTCATTACAGTACTGAAGATTACACCATCTATGAAAGACTTGCTGACTTAGCAGAACTCCAATACAACAACTTCAAGTCGATCAATGTTAGCCACTTACTCGTTTACTTTGATGAAAATGGCGATGGTTCTCCTGATAATCCTCAAGATTACTTAGATAAGCTTGATCCAGCATCCGCACAAGATGTCAAAGATGGTTTAGTTGAACTCGTTGAACTCATCTATGATCGCCTTGGCAATTACACTGGATTTGCTGCAGGTTTAACCGCGATTGCAACTGAATTCAACAACTCAGGTCGTATCTTACGTGGTAGTGTCACCCCACCATTCGATTATCAAATTGAACAATTATGGGCTGAATACCGTCAACTTGGTTTCTACCTCAAGTATGAAAACATTTCAAGTGCAATTACGAACACATCAAACCTAATTACCGGTCAATCTGTCTTGGATCCTGTCTTCTACAACCGTGCGATGGTCTTACATCAACAATTAGAAGAAATGCCAGATGATGATTCCAAATTTCCACTCTTAGACCTCTATGGTACTGTCATTACAGAAGCTGCCTTAGATGAAGTCATGTCAGATTTCGGTTGGCACTTAATTCTTGCAACCACTACAGGTACCAAGACTTCTGCAGTCTTCAGTGCAGCTGATGATGAAGATGGTAAGTATGTTTCTTCTTCTGATGAAACCTTAAATGTTTATAACGAAGATTCAGAAACATTAACTGCATCACAAATCGAATTCTACTTAACTGAACAAAAGAGTGACGAAGGCGTCGTTCTTCCCACCGCTGTTCAAACTGCAGTCAATAACTACTTAACTCCTGTGCTTTCTCGTTACCAAGGAACTTACATGCAAAGAGAACTCATTTTCCAACTCGTTCAAGATGTTGAATTTGTGAATCCTGCAAGTGCCCTTCGTTTCCAAACTGTACGTGAAATCAACCTTCGTCAATTAGATTCATATCTACTCTCGATGAATGGTGTGTATGATCAAAACTATGCTGACCTTTATGGCAGTTGGTTTGATGTACTTCACTCAGGTTTATAATCAATAAAACGGCTAACTCGATTAGCCGTTTTTTTCATCTCAATGAATTGTCAAATCAAGTGCAACTCATATAGTTATTTATCACATCATAGCTGGAGATGAAGCCATTGCATTTTCGAGGGCGACGATTGATGAGATTGATATAGTGTTCTAGACGTTCTCGTGAAACGCGGAGACTGCATCCCTTCGGCAGGAATTGACGCAGCAACCCATTGGAGTTTTCGACGGTACCCTTCTGCCATGCGCAGTAAGGGTCTGCAAAATAGACCTGACAATCCAGCGCGGATTCGATCTTTGAGAACCCTGAGAACTCTTTCCCTCGGTCACAGGTGATGGTCTTAACCATTCGACCTTTGAATGGCAACAGCATCTCATCGATAGCCTTTCTAAGGGATTCCTCTGTGCGGTCGGGAATCGGTAGCGCAAGATAGAGCCTTGATTTTCGCTCTGCAAGAACGGCCAAACAGGATTTCGATTTACCTCGCCCGGACACCATCGTATCCGCTTCCCAATGCCCGAAATCGATTCGCTTATACACGCTCTTATCGCGCTTCTTGATGGATTTACCCGCATTGATCTTCCCGCGCGTCTCACGCGTCAAGGCCTTTCTTCCCTTATGGCGAAGAACCTTCGCATCCTTACCGAAGATGAGACCCCGCTCGATCCACCGATAGATCGTCTTGAACGACGGCATGGCGTAGGGTGCAGAGCTGCACGAGATCTGCTCGGGTGACCAGGTTTCCTTCAGGCGTGTCTCGATGTAATCCTTGACCATCGTGTCCACATGGGCTGCCTGATGACAGTTTTTCTTCCGCTTTCGGTACATCGTCTGTGCCAGAGGCGCGAAGTATCCGTTCTGATACTGCTCATTCCAATAATAATTCCGCTTCAGCTCTCGCGAGATCGTGCTCTTACTTCGGTTGAGCACCCTGGCGATCTGGGCGATCGATTCATGGCGAATTCGCATCGAGGCGATACAAGATCGCTCGTCTATGGTAAGATGTAAGTAGATCATAGTATTCTCCCTTGTATGTATTGTGTGGTAACTCTATTATACAATGGGTATACTATGATTTTTTTCTTATTCAGGCGTTGCACTTAGTATGATAACTCAGTTCTCCAAATAAAAAAGCGGTGAACCGCTTTTTACTTTTTGATCGAATGTTTATAGAATTTCATTTTATCCATGACGGATAGCATCGAAGTAAATGTGCCTTCCATGGTTTCATCAAAGGCTTCACCTAACACGGTGAATTTCGAATCGATGGTATCGATGAACCAAAGGAGTAAAGCTTCTCCCGTTTGAGGACGCTTTGGTGATCCGAAATTATATTGACCATGGTGAGAAATAATCATGTGTTTAAGCATTAAAACTTCCTCGGTATTCTCTAAGGAGAATTCACGTGCGACACGATCGATATCCACTGTCTGCATCACTAAATGACCGATCAGGAGTCCTTCTTTGGTGTATTCTCCGTCAACACCACTGATTTCGTTAATCTTGGACATATCATGAAGAATCGTTCCTGCGTAGAGTAGATCACGATTTAAATAAGGATAGACGTGAATGAAGGGATCGATAAGTTTTAACATCGTATAGGTATGATGGGATAAGCCGCCCACATAGGCATGATGAAATTTGGTGGCTGCTGGATGAAGGTAAAAGGCTTTTTCGTTTTCTTTGTAGATCTTTTTGGTAATTTTCTTGATGATGTCGTTTTCAATCTTATTTAAATAAGATTCGATCCCACGTTTAATTTGCATCATGGGGAGTGGTGCATACACATAAAACTTTTCTAAGATTTCTTCTAAGGCTTCATCGTTTAGCACGTCTTCAGCAGGGATAATTTCTAAGCATTTTAAAACAAGTTCATCTTCGATTTTTACCACAGCTAATGCTTTAAACTGATATACTTTACCCATTTGAAGTAGGGGAAGTTGTTCAAAATCAAGTTTTAAGTTGATATGTTCACCTTGGGTGGTCATCACGGTGGTATTGGAAAAATGGGCACCGGTATTGATCGATTCGACTTTCGCGATGATCATGTAGGTTTGATTGACATTGAGTTCCATAATATCACTCCTTTTGCTCGGATATAGCATAAGCACGCAGTGCTTCTTTTTCATTGACTAATCGTCGGTTTAAGATTTCAATGACCATCTTGGTTTGGAGTTGTTTGACCCAAGCTCCTGCTTTCTTCCCTACCGCTTCAATCATTTCAGTCGCGGATAACTTTAAATCAAGATCGCTTTGAATGGGAAGTTGTTGATATTCTTTTTCGATGGTTTGTTTTAAATTAGGGGCGTATCCTAAAATATAGGCGATCCGGTTACCTAATAAACAAAAATCTAAGCCATAGGTATAGAGGGTATAGGGATCGTAGGGTTGTGGCTGCTTTGCTAAATATGCACCCGTTTCATAACGATGACGATGCTTATTGGAAAACTTCCATTCGTTAGGTATGCTGCCGTGTAACGCAAACGACAGGGTAAAGAAGTTATCAATATAAGGCATCTCTTCAAGGGTATTCACATAAAGTAAGCCCTCTTTTAAACCAGGTAATACTTCATGAACCCCTGTCGTAATCATCGTATGAATGGCTTTTTTTAAATAGGGTCCTTTAAACATTTTAATCATTTCCATGAGGATACGTTCATTGGAAATCTCTAAAAGTTTTCCTCTTAATGTATGAATCGCTTCTCTGGTTTCTTTATCGATTTGAAAGCCTAATTTCGCCTGGAAATAAAATGCACGCATGATTCTTAACGCATCTTCATTAAATCGGTCGATCGGATTTCCAATGGTTTTAATCATTTTCGCTTGAAGATCAGCTTTTCCACCGACATAATCAATAATTTCTAACGCTTCAGTCATGAGCATTCCATTGATGGTAAAATCACGACGTTTCACATCATCTTCGACAGTCGCTTCAAAGCTCACTTCTTCGGGATGACGATTATCTTGATATTCAGATTCGATGCGATAGGTGGTCACTTCAAAGGCATTCGTGCCTAAATAGACTGTGACTGTGCCGTATTTGACCCCAGTGGGTTTTGTTTTAAAGAGTTTTGAGACCTGATAGGGTTTCGCATTGGTTGTGATATCGATATCTGAAACAGGCATCTTTAAAAGATAGTCTCTGACGACACCACCGACCATATAGGCTTCATATCCGTTTTGTTTTAAGATACTAATGACTTTTTTTGCTAAATTGATATTGCTCATTTTTTTCACCGTTACCATTATACCATGGTTTTTTGACCCTTATTCTCAATTAAGTCGTTAATCTTTTCATATAGTTAAAAAGATGATAGGATGATAGATGAGGTGATTGTTGTGCGTGAAGTGATTTTATATATTGCGATGTCTTTAGATGGATATATTGCTGGGAAAGATGATGATTTATCCTTTCTGGACGGTTATGATGATTATCAAGTTCCCCAAAAAGCATATCAGGATCTCATGGCTGACATTGATACGATCATCATGGGACGAAAGACTTATACCTGGTTGCTAAATCATGCAGACAGTTGGCCTTATCCGGATAAAGAGACCTATGTCATCAGTAAAACGGTGCATGACAATAAAAAATCCATTTATTTCATTAACGATAGCGTTTCACTCATCCATGATTTGCAATCTCGACCTGGAAAGCATATTTGGCTTGTGGGTGGAAGTGAAATCATCGACACGTTAATGAAAGAAAACCTGATTGATCGATACATCATCACACTGATACCAAAGGTCCTTAGATCGGGCATCCCCTTATTTATAAATCAACAGGATGTGAGATTAAGTCTTATCGATGTAAAGTATGAGAAAGATCTTATCATGTTGAGCTATTGGCCAAAAAAATAACATAGGGTGCCCTATGTTACATTAAGAGTTTTTTATCATTAAAAACAAACTGAATTGATAATTATATCGAGTTTATGGGAAATGCTACAGTTGATGTCGCTAGATTAATTTTATTCTCGACTAAGCATAGAATGATCTCATTTTCGATAGTAAAACCGACTGCTTTTCTCAGTATTTTGAAATTCTTTGTCATACCTAGGGAAGGATTCATGCTTTTCTTTATTTCAATCGGATATAATTGACTGTCTTGGATGATAATCAAATCGATCTCTTTCATGTCTTTATCGCGATAGAAATATAGAGGTGTATCATTAATTCCATGATTCTTATAGGATTTGATGATTTCAGAGACTGCAAATGTTTCAAGTATTTGTCCACTCATCGCTCCATTTTGTAAAGTATCTTTTGTTGTCCATCTTAACAAATAACTCACTAATCCGGTATCCATAAAATATAACATGGGTGACTCGATCACACGATTGAGTGCATTGTTGCTGAAAGGTTGAATGATGACAACAATACCAGAAGCTTCAAGCACTTTCATCCAGCTTTGGATGGTTTTTATATCGACACCAATTTCCTTTGATATGTTCGAGTAGTTAATCACGGTGGCAGTTCTAGCTGCGGCACTTGTAATGAATTTCGAAAACAAATCGAGGTTTTTAACATTTAATAGACTTCTCACATCTCTTTCGATATAGGTTCGAACATAGGAAGCATAAAATAATTGCCAATCAATTTTACTGTTATTGTATATTTCCGGCATACTTCCTCTATGAATAACTCTCCATATATCTGCTGAATATTTATGCCTTTGGATATCTAAAAATGCCATACTAGGAACGAATGGTACACGAAAGTCATCGCGATTAATCTCTCTTAACGATAATCCACTAAACTCCAAAATACCAACTCTTCCTGCGAGAGTTTCTGTCACACTTTCCATTAAATGAAATGTTTGTGATCCAGTTAAGATGATTTGTCCATAGGCATCAGAAGCATCAACGAGTCGTTTAATTTCATGAAAAAGAGAGGGTGCGAATTGCACCTCATCGACGATGATTGGTAAAGGATGATTCATAAAGAACAACTTAGGATCCTCTTTTGCTATTGATAATTCTGTGATATCATCCAGTGTCACATAGTGATAGTCCTGACTAAACAGATGTTTTAGCGTCGTTGTTTTACCGACTTGTCTAGGACCTGTAATAAGTAGAACTTTGAACATCTCTTTTGCTTGTTGTATTGTCTCTTCAATATGTCTCTTATAATACATATAATCACCTTAATTTTCGTCTTATTTGGACTTCAATTCCATTATATACGTGTTTTATACTCATGTCAAGGATGGACAGATTGTTGTTTATCCTAATTTTCTCATTGATATCATGAAAATTGACATTGTATATTATATTCTTACCCATATAAAAAATGAGTTAGACATGTATCTAACTCAATCTCATGATTATTCTTTAATAAATACACCAATTCCAATCACATCAGGTCCGATGTGGGCACCTACCACAGGTGTGGAAGGTGCTTCATAAAGTCCTTCTAAGCCAAGTTCATCACGAAGTGTCTGAACGAAGTGTTCATGAAGTCCCGGATTTCCAGTATATAAGATATAGGCTTCATAGGGACGATTATTCACGTAGTCTTTTACCTTATCAGCAATCATCGATAAAGCATTTTTGATATTTCTTACCTTTTCAACTGAAACAATATGCCCTGTATTTTGTACTTGCAAGATCGGCTTTATTTTTAAGAGTTTCCCCATAAAGGCTTGAGCTCCTGAGAGTCTTCCATTTAAAACCAGATGAGTCAGTGAATCCACTGCAAAGAAGATCGTGTTTTTTTCTCTCATCCCGGTGAGTCTATCCTCAATCTCATCAAGTGATTTTCCTTCTTGTAACATCTTGTCGGCTTCTAATGCAAAAATACCCTCAGAGAAGCACACCGTTTTGGTATCAAAAACACGAATCTCCATTTTATCTTTCAGTTCTTCACTGGCAAGTTTAATGGCATTATGGGTACCCGAAAGCACGGATGCAAGTGTGGTCACGAAAAAACGATCATATCCCTTATCATAGAGATCTTCAAAGAACTGAATGACTTCACCAATCGAAGGTTGACTCGTTTTAGGAACCATATCGGGATGATCATGAAGCATCTGATAAAAAGCCTCTGCTTTAAGTTCAGAACCATCTAAGTATCCTTTATCATGGATAAAGATTTTAATGCGTAAAATCGCCACTTGGTGCGGTTTGTTATAATAATCCAACCCACCCGTGGATGTGTCAACAATTAATGTTTTCATGGTTACCCCCATGCTATCTAAGCATTACTATGCTATCATAAATTGAAATAAAAATAAATATGCTATACTGATATTGGTGATGAAATTGCGTTATTTGAAAGAAAAAGTCAGCATCGAATTTGAGATACAAAAGTCGAGATTTATCGGACTCATTTTTCCTTTATCCTCACAAGAAGATAAAGATCAACACTTACGCGATTTGCATTCAGAATACCCTAAAGCAACCCATTACTGTAGTGCCTCTCTTTTTGGGGATCATCAGGAACAACAAACCGCAGATGATGATGGCGAACCCTCCAGAACTGCAGGTGTGCCCATTTTAGACGTTTTAAAGCACTATGATGTCACGAACATCCTCTGTGTCGTTATTCGTTATTATGGCGGTACAAAGCTCGGTGCAGGTGGACTGGTTCGCGCTTATTCCAAAGCAGCTTCTGATGTCATGAAGGAGGCTCGCTTTTATCACCAAACGTTGGTTCAAACCTATACCATCACGTTTTTCTATCATCATCTCAATGACATCGATCATTACTTAACCGATCGTGCTGTGATCACAAAAAAAGACTTCTCGGATGTCGTAAGCTATCAGCTTTATCTCATATCTGAGACCACTTCCATCCAAGAAATCTTTCATTTACTTATCGCATATCAACTTCAAGAACCTAAACTACTCTTCATTGATGAGTAGTTTTTTAATCACCAAAGTTCCCTTGAGCATATCGGGTGTATTCAAGTTCCTGTAAGATCCATAAACTGCGTTGTTCAAGATAATCCTTAAGATACTCGATTTGTTTTTCATGGGTATTTGCTTCAAGCATCTCGTTTGGATTAGGCCAGGTATAGATACCATACCGGGGCCATTTTTCAAAGTTATGTTCTGCTTGGCTAGCAAACGATTCACCGAGTATAGGAATCATGATCAGTAATTCAGGGAGCACGTCATTCATGTACCACTGGTAGCGAAGTTTAAACCGTTCTCTGATTTCAGGTCTTGCCATCATCAAACCAAATAAACGATTTTTCCAATCTCGCATGCCATACCAATTTTCAGGACCATAGTCAATATAATCGGTGTTACCAAAAGCGAAGTCAAAATCCCAGATCGGACCAAATTCGATACGTCCTCCTTGCTCTTTCATCATGTAAACAGAACTCCAACCCACATCGACATTTTTTGATATCTCATGAATTAAAAAGAAATCGATCGCATTATCCACATTCAGATATTCTTCATAATCTCCAGCCACAGTTAAGCCGTATTCCATGCGATACATGTAATTCTGCAAGAACTCTGCTTGCGCATCTAAATACGCAGGATCTTCTGGATCGGGTTCTTTGATTTCATAAGGATGTCGATCC
This sequence comes from Acholeplasma sp., assembly GCA_003605085.1. Classification (GTDB taxonomy): domain Bacteria; phylum Bacillota_I; class Bacilli_A; order Acholeplasmatales; family Acholeplasmataceae; genus Peloplasma. The sequence goes on from QZKD01000001.1 coordinate 10,610, forward strand.
ACCAAAAACCAACCATTGCCTTCTTCTAATTGCCATTCATAGAAACGCATATCAAGTTCAAAGAAATACCCTGTATCAATGACGCCAGGAAGTGTTTCAAAATAGAGTTTATTGGGATGGACTTCCACCTGTTCAGTTAAGACATAAAGGCCTTGATAACTATCATCGATATAGAGATCGATAAAGCGAATCTGTTGGGCATAATTGAGATGGGTGAAGAGCTGAGACATTTTATGGGCGACTGCATTTCTCATCAACGATGTATCGGCATATTCTGCTAACAAAACATAGTTTTTTGCTTCAGGCATCCCAAAGATGGAGGTGTTTTTATCAAAACGCATCCGATAAGGCTTTTTCGGATAAGCATACCATGTCGAGTTTCCTCTACCTCTGAGTTTCACCTCATCCGTGGTTACCTCAGTGGTTGTGATGCCGTTTTTAATCCATTTCACTTCAACACGAATGCCAATATAGGTGTCGAGCATGATCGTTTCATTGGGAATATCACGGTGGATGTTGATTTGATAATGATTGTGTCCAGAGTCGCTGGACAGCAAAGTCACAGTCTTGGTAAACTCAACCTCCGAGGTTCCTCTAGATACTTTTACTTTCACATCAACTTTTCGATCATAAAAAGGCGATACGTACGTATACATATCTTCTGAGATGATACCATCCACATCATACATAACACGATAATCATCGTCGATGCTTAACTGAAAATCTGCGTTCAAATATTCAGGGATTTGATTGAGTAATGTATCTTCCATCGCATTTAATTCCTCAGTAAAATCACGCCATGCTTCACATGCTGTAAGGGTGATGCTGATGAAAATTAAGAAGATAAATACGAAGATTTTTTTCATATGTCACCTTGTAAAAAAGCATAGGTTGTCCTATGCTAATTAAAGTAGTCTGTCAGTAATAAGGAAATTCGAACCATCACTTCCGCGAGCATATGCCCCATCATGAGTGCGCCTAGAAAATAAGCAGCTTTAATTTCCCATAACTTAAATTTTTCAAAATGATTTTCAATATGGAGTGCTCTTAAAATCCGTAGTGAGATGGCAAAGAAGGTAATCAGAGACACAAAATAGATAAGATCATCCATGTAAGCCCTCCTTAGAGTTGACCGGCTTTACTCTTTTTGATGTTCTCTTTAAGTTCTTTTTCGAGTTTAAAGAAGTCAATGTTTTCTCTTTTTGTCATTTCAAGCGTTTCTTTTTTCGCTGCATCAAATGCATGCCGTGCTTGCTCAAGGGTTTGTCCCATCTGGGCATTTAATGCAAGGATCGATAGTTCATGATCTTTAAATTCAACAAGAGCCTGTTCAACGACAAGATAGGTAACCTTATCGCCTTGTTCAAGGCGAATATGACCTTCCGTGATGGAAATAACGATGGGTAAATGATTATCCAAAATCCCAATTTCACCATCTTGATTTTTGACAACGGCGAAGTTTATCTCATCCGTCATGGTCTTTCCTTGTTGGGTAAGTACTTTAAAAATCATAATGTTTTCGCCTTCTTGACAGCTTCTTCAATGGTTCCCACCATCATGAATGCTTCTTCTGGAAGATTGTCGTGTTTTCCATCGATGATTTCTTTAAACCCACGAATCGTATCTTTTAAAGGAACAAACGATCCTGGAACACCGGTGAACTGTTCAGCCACATGGGTATTTTGAGAGAGATAATTTTGTAAACGACGCGCGCGATGAACAATCAGTTTATCTTCATCGGTGAGTTCATCCATCCCCAAAATCGCGATAATGTCTAAGAGTTCATGATAGCGTTGAATCATTTTTTGAACCGTACGTGCGACTTCATAGTGCTCTTTACCGACGATATGTGGTGCTAAGGCACGAGAGGTTGACGCGAGAGGATCCACGGCAGGATAAATTCCGATTTCAGTTAGTTTTCTTGAAAGATTCGTTGTCGCATCCAAATGCGAGAACGTGGTTGCAGGTGCTGGGTCTGTGTAGTCATCGGCAGGCACATAAATCGCTTGAATGGAGGTAATTGAACCATGTTTGGTTGACGTAATTCGTTCTTGGAGACGTCCCATTTCAGTCGCCAAGGTTGGTTGATATCCTACAGCGGATGGCATACGTCCTAAGAGTGCAGATACTTCACTTCCCGCTTGAATAAAACGGAAAATGTTATCGATAAAGAGTAAGACATCGGTCTTTTCGGTATCTCTAAAATATTCAGCCATGGTCAATCCTGTGAGTCCAACGCGCATTCTCGCCCCTGGAGATTCGTTCATTTGACCAAAGACTAACGCGGTTTTATCCACAACCCCTGAGGCAGTCATTTCTTGGAAGAGTTCATACCCTTCTCTGGTACGTTCACCAACACCGGCGAAAACAGAGATCCCTTGTCTTTCTTGAGCAACGTTATGGATTAACTCTTGAATTAAAACGGTTTTACCGACACCGGCACCACCGAATAACCCAATCTTACCACCCTTGATGTAAGGTGCGAGTAAGTCGATGACTTTAATCCCGGTTTCAAGAAGTTCAACTTCGGATGAAAGTTCATGAAATGGAGGTGCAGAGCGATGAATACTCATCTTAGGTGCATCGGTAATGGGCTTTCCATCATCAATCGGTTCACCTAATACGTTAAAAATACGTCCTAAAACGGCTTTCCCAACGGGAACTTGAACGGGACTACCGGTGGCTTCAACGACGAGATCGCGTCTTAAGCCTTCTGTAGGTTCAAGTGAAATGGTACGAACCACGTGATCGCCTAAATGAAGCGCGACTTCTAAGGTTACTCTTTTCTCATTGTTTTTGACGATAAGTGCATCATAAATGGCAGGTAATTTGTCTTCAAAATAGACGTCAACAACAGGTCCGATGACTTGTGTGATTTTTCCTTGCATGGGTCATTTCCTCCCTATACATTGGACCCATTGACCACGTCAATGAGTTCAGATGTGATTTCTTGTTGTCTTGCACGATGGTACATCGTGTGTAGACGAGCCACGACATCATTCGCATTATCAGTCGCGTTTTTCATCGCGATCATACGAGATGCATGTTCGGATAGTTTCGCATCCGCCAGCGCTTCAAAAATATGTGATTCAATATAGATATCCATCGCTTGATCGACCACTTCTTCTGCCGGTATATCATAGATATAACTTTCATGGAATAGTGCGGGACGTTCATAATCAATCGGTAGCATCTGTTCACGGTTAATCGTTTGCGTTGCTGTATTGATATAGTGACTATAATAGATAACCACTTGATCAAAAGCACCTTCCATAAACGCTTCCTTGATGAGATGTGCATAGGTACGATAAGACATCGTGGTAATATCATCACGGTTATAGATGATTTCCGTATTAATCATCTTAAATCCTCGCTTTTGGGCAAAATAAAATCCTTTTTTACCCAAAACAAAGACTTTAAATGACTTAGGGTCACGATCCTTCACTTCATCTAAAAAAGCTTTGAAGATGTTATTGTGATAACTGCCACAAAGTCCACGGTCAGAGGTCACCAAGATGAAGAGTGTGTGTTTATTTTCACTTTTTTCCATCATGCGGTGAGGTGATCCTAATCCCTGAAACGCATTTTCTAAGATCGAGTGAATTTTATCGACAAATCCGGAAGCATGGCTATGTAGTTCTGTGGCTTTTTTAATTTTGGATAGCGCGATGTTATGCATCGCTTGCGTGATGGAAGCTGTTTTTTTAACTGCATTCATCCGCAATTTAATATCCTTTAATCCCATTAGATTAACCTCTTTAAATTCTGGATGAAGTGGTCAAGATCATGTTTTTCGGGAAGTGATTTCGTCTTCACTAAATGATCGTGAATCTTTTTCCCAAGGTCATTCATCTTTAATCCTTGGCTGATTTCGGCTTCAAGTACTTTCACTTGATCAATCGTTAAGTCATCCATTAACCCTTCAGATAAAGCATAAATGGTGACGATTTGTGTGGGCATTTGCACGAGTTCATGAACATCTTGTTTCAGAAGTTCCACGGTTTTACGTCCTCTTTCCAGACGTTTCTTCGCAGATGGATCTAAGTCAGATCCAAATTGAGCAAATGCTTCTAACTCACGGTAATTGGCTAAGTTAATACGCAGTGTACCCGCGACTTTCTTCATGCCTTTCCACTGAGCCGCACCACCGACACGGGATACGGATAGCCCAGCGTTGATTGCAGGACGGATTCCTGAGTAGAATAGTTCAGCTTCTAAGAAGATCTGTCCATCGGTGATAGAGATGACGTTGGTGGAAATATAGGCTGAAATATCACCGGCTTTCGTTTCGATGATGGGAAGTGCGGTAATCGATCCACCGCCAAGTTTATCATTTAAGCGTGCAGAACGCTCAAGAAGTCTTGAATGAAGATAAAAGACGTCTCCTGGGTAGGCTTCACGTCCTGGTGGACGACGTAATAAGAGAGATAATTCACGATACGCGACCGCGTGCTTCGATAAATCATCATACACGATTAAAACATCTTTACCTTGTTCCATGAAGTATTCCCCCATGGTAACACCGGCAAAAGGTGCTAAGTAAAGCAGGGTTCCTTCTCTGGATGCACCGGCACTGACGACAATCGTATAATCCATCGCTTGATGTTGGTTTAGTAATTGAACGAGTGCGGTGACTGAAGATTCCTTTTGTCCAATCGCGACATAGATACAAATGGTATGTTTACCTTTTTGGTTGATAATGGTATCCACCGCTAAGGTTGTTTTTCCTGTTTGACGGTCACCGATGATGAGCTCTCTTTGGCCACGTCCAATCGGGACGAGGGCATCGATGACTTTAATCCCTGTTTCCATAGATGCGTTAATCGATCCACGTTGCATAACACCTTGCGCTTTACGTTCAACAGGTAAAAATGCTTTGGCTTCAATGGGTCCTCTTGCATCAAGGGGTTCTCCTAATGGATTGACCACACGGCCTAAAAGTTCTTCTCCAACGGGAACTTCAAAAATGCGCTTGGTGGTCTTCACCATATCGCCTTCTTTGATCAGTTCACTGTTTCCTAAAAGAATGACCCCAACGGTATGTTCTTCAAGGTTAAAGACTAAGCCTTTGACGTGATGAGGAAACTCAAGAAGTTCACCCATCATGGCTTGCTGGAGACCGTAGACAATGGCGATGCCATCGCCAACGCTTAGGACTTTTCCGATATTTTCGAGTTTGACATCTTGTTCATAAGATTCAATCTGCTTTTTAATGATTTCAGTCATTTCTTGGACTTTGATTTTTGACACGTTGTCACCTCTTATATCATGGTATAGAGTTCTTCAAGCTCACGTGCAACAGAGCGGTCCAAGGACTGCCCTTGATAAATGATTTGAATCCCGCCGATTAAATCTGGATCGACGTGTTTATGCAGTGAGAGTGTATGATTCGGAAACGTTGGTTTTAATACCTTGATGATTCTTTGTTCCGTTTCCTCGGTTAATGGTTTTGCTGTAATAATATTTAAATGCGCAATTTTTAAATGCTGTCTGACATGTTTTGTCCATACAGAATAGATCTCTTTATAGGCATACATATGATTTTTCTCAGCGAGCATTTTTAAAAATGAACGAAAGAGGACATGGTACTTGAGTTGATCAATGAAAGCACATTTATCCGTAAAGTGGATCATCGGTGAATCCATCATATCCACCCATTCGGGGCGGATGTCCATTTCATCACGAAATTCTTCAAACTGGTAGTGGATGAGATCGACGACGTCTTGATCTTTAGCTAGCGTGAATAACGCTTTGGCATGATTCGACGTACTCATGATTTCATGTTCTCCTCAATAATTTCATCAATGATGTCTTGATGAACCGATTCATCGATTTCTCTTTTTACTATTTTTTCAGCAGCAACAAAGGCAATCTCTTTAATCGATTGCTTGATCTGTTCGTTGGCTTGTTCGATTTCAAACTGAATATCTTTTTCCGCTTGATCGAGCTTACGTTTAGCTTCCGCTTTCGCCTGTTCAAGAAGAGCTTCTTGTTGTTGATAGGCTTCTTGAGTTAACTTTTCTTTTAACTCTCTCGTCTCTTCTTTCATTTGTTCATAATCTTTTGTCGCTTTTGCTTGGATTTCCATCGCTCTTGCACGTTCATTTTCAGCATCTTCCATCGCTTGATGGAGTGCTTGTTGTCTTTGATCGATAAAGGAGGTCACCTTTGACCAAAAAAACGTCTTTACGATCCAGACGAGAACGAAAAATGCGATGAGGTTTAAAAGGACAATATCAGGACGATCAAAGGCTGAGTTTAGGCCATCTTCGATTCCCTGAACTAATTCATCAAAAATCGCATTTAGATCCACAACAATCAAATCCTATCTTATTTGGATGAAAGAATAAACGCAATGATCAAACCATAGATCCCTGTTGTTTCAGCAACAGCTTGTCCAATGAGCATGGTCACGGTAATCTTTCCTTGTGCTTCAGGTTGACGTCCAACAGCTTCCGCAGCTTTACCTGCAGCGATTCCTTGTCCAATCCCTGTACCAAACCCAGTGGTGACCGCTAAACCAGCACCGACATACCCTAAACCACGGGCAAACCATTCATTGGCTTCTGCCAATACGGGGGGAAGCGTATCCAAAAATTGTGCAACTGATGAGAAAACATGAAATAGTGTGTCTAACATAGAAAATTCTCCTTTATCTCTTTAATAGTTTATTTTTCAAAATCCGCTTCACTGACTTTCATAGAAGCGAAGATAATGGTTAATAAGACAATAACTAATGTTTGAATCAATCCAAAACCAAGGTCAAAGACTAAATGGAACGCAGGGGTGACGACAATGGATAACCATCCTAATAGGTTATAAAGCAAACCCAAGAGAAGCGCACCAGAGGCAATGTTACCAAATAGACGTAATGCCATTGAAACAATCGGAACAAACTCACTCACGATATTCAGTGGTGCCATCGGTGCCAGTGGTTGAAAGACCCCTAGGAAGTGTCGCCAACGTTGACTGATGAGTCCTGTCGATTGAACCACGAAGAATGCGGTGAGTGACATCGAGAAGGTAATCGCAGAAAACTGAGTGGGTGAATCTACAGCAACTAATCCCGTTATGTTTGAGATGAAGACATAAATCGCCATGGTCAGTGCATAAGGTGCTACATGTCCCCAGTGTTTCCCCACATAGTTTTTAACAAACCCATTAAATCCTCCCACAGCTAGCATAACCGTCGTGATAAGTTTCGAAGGTTTGGCTTTGACATCCAAGCGACTGATCTTTCGACCGATAATGATCGAAAATGTGGCAATCCCTGTCATCACAATCAGTGAGGTAATGAAGTAATGGGGGAGATTAGCAAGATAATTAATGATCAGATCCAGCATCATCTTCAACCTCCTTTACTTCTGCTTTTTTAATCCAAGGGAGGTGGTAAACAAAGACGCCAATCTTCACAGATGAAATCCCTAAGATTAAAAATATATAACTATAAATCATGGTGTTGCCAGGCAAATCTTTCGTATCTAGCCATACGATGACAATGATAATCAAATAGAACACATAGCGAAGGAGAAGTTGAGCCATATAATTTTGGGCATTAAATTTTCCCTTCGTGATACGGATCATTAAGCTATGATTGAAAAGAGCAGTGGCTGAACCTAAAACAGCCCAACTTAAGTAGTCGGGAAAAAAGATGAGTGTCACTAGTGCTAAAATGACGGAATAGATCAAGCCGATAATACTAATGGTGTACATTTCTTTCATAGCGTTCCTCGCTTTGAATCATTTTAATGAGTGTGACAAACCCAATCATCACACCAAGCCCTAGTCCAATCCCTGTAAGAATGAGATAGAGGTTAGTCTCTGGATTGATCTTATTTCCAAGCCAATAACCGAATAGGGCAAGCCCTGCAGTCGTGAAAAAAAACTGCATGACCATCATGTATTTCATAAATAATGTTTTTGTTTTTGAAAGTTTATTTCGTTCCAAAGAGGCGATCCCCACAATCTCCAAGACCAGGGACGATATATCCAACTTCATTGAGATGAGAATCCATCGCAGCAAGATAAATCGGAACGTCTGGATGTTCTTTTTGCAGACGACTCACGCCTTCTGGACAACCAACTAACCCGACATAACGGATGTCAGTCGCTCCATGCGCTTTTAAAATCTCGATGGCTTTGCACGCTGAGCCTGCTGTCGCGAGCATGGGGTCGACCACAAGGACGACGCCATCAATAATATCTTTAGGAAATTTTTGATAATAGACTTGAGGTTCGAGTGTTTCTTCATCACGGTAAAGACCAATATGACCGATTTTCGCAGTTGGAATCATGTTATGAATGCCTTCCACCATGCCGAGTCCGGCACGTAAAATCGGAACGATGACCACGTGTTTATCAAGTTCATAGGCAGTCGTTTCACAGATCGGTGTTTCAACGATGATAGGTCGTGTGGTGAAATCACGAGTGATTTCATAGGTGATTAGCCCACCCACTTCTGAAACGCTCTCTCTAAACTCTTTGGTTCCTGTTCGCTTGTCTCTGATCTTGGCCATCTTATGGTTGATCAAAGGATGATTAAGAATCACTACTTTACTCATGGCTATTCCTTCCCCTCTATGTTTTTAATTTTATCAAGACGCGATTGGTGTCTTGGTTCAAACGTGGTGTTCATAAAGGTGTTGACAATCGAGATAGCCGCCTCTTCAGAGGTCGTTCGTCCCCCTAAAGCAATGACATTGGCATTGTTATGTGCCTTGGCAAGGTAGGCAGTATTGTCATCGTAGACAAGTGCTGCACGAACCCCTTTGACTTTATTGGCTGCAATCGATATCCCGATGCCTGTCCCACAGAGAACGATACCAAAGTCATAGGTTCCATTCACCACAGCTTCACCAACTTTTTTCCCATAATCGGGATAGTCAACGGATGCTAACGAATTCGTCCCGTAGTCGGTGACATCGTGGTTCTCTAAGATGAGAAATGATTTGATTTTTTCTTTCAGTTCATAACCACCGTGGTCACTCCCTATCGCGATTTTCATAGCGATCCTCCTTTATTTTTTACCTATTCATCATTATAACATAAAATCTATCCTTTATCGTAAAATACGATAAGGTGAGTTTAGTTCTCTTCTCTCATTTCATTGTAGTATGCCTTTTTCCGTTCGTTAGCTCTTAAGATAGCTTTTCTTAAGCGAATGGAATAGGGTGTAATTTCGATGAGTTCATCATCGTTGATAAATGCGAGACACGCTTCTAAGTTCATCAATCTTGGCGTCTTTAGGACCACTGTGGAATCTTTACTTGCACTGCGCATATTGGTGAGTTGCTTTTCCATGGTGACATTGACGACGAGATCAGTATCTTTGTTGGATTCTCCTACAATCATACCTTCATAGACGGAGACGCGTGGTTCTAAAAACATTTGACCACGATCTTCTAAACGTCCAATCGCATAGGCGGTTGTCATCCCTTGATTCATCGAGACTAAAGCACCGGTCCGACGATTTCCTACCGTATCATAAACCATAGGACGATAGTCAAGGAAAATATGTGACAAGATGCCATATCCTTTGGTTGCCGTTAAGAACTGTGTGACAAACCCAATTAAACCTCGTGATGGCATGATGTAATGAATTCTTGAGTAATCGCCATGTTGACTCATCGAAATCAGATCACCTTTACGATCCCCAAGCATTTCAATGATAGTTCCCATATAATCAGATGGGCAATCAATTTGCACATCTTCATAAGGTTCATGTTTCACACCATCGATCACCTTGACGATAACTCTGGGGCGAGACACTTGAAATTCAAAGCCTTCACGGCGCATATTCTCAATCAAGATTCCTAAATGAAGTTCTCCGCGTCCAGAGACGGTCCAAGCTTCACTGGTTTGAATACGTTCCACGCGGAGTGAGACATCTTTTTGGGTTTCTTTAAAGAGACGATCATCCAGTTTGGATGCGGTGACGTAACGTCCTTCTTTCCCAGCAAAGGGTGACGTATTCGTTAAAAATGTCATCTGGACAGTGGGTTCGTCAATATGAAGGTGGGGGAGTGCTTCTTCATCGCCTACTGAGGTAATGGTTTCACCGACATGAATATCGGGTAATCCAGCTACGGAAACGATGTCTCCCGCGTAAGCTTCCATGGCTTCATTTTTGTCCATGCCTAAACTTTGTAATATTTTTTGAATGCGAAACTGAATCACACTGCCATCCATTCGGATGCACGAGACAAAATCGTTGACCTTTAGCGTTCCACGATAAATTTTCCCGATGCCCATACGACCGACATAATCGTTATAATCGATTAAGGCAGGTTGGAATTGGAGGGGTGCATCTTTATCATCACTGGGTTCTGGAATCACTTTGATAATGGTATCTAAAATAGGATCCATTCTTAGTTCCGGAACAAGTTTAGCTTCATAGTTGGCTAACCCTTGAATTCCTGAAGCATAGACCACGGGAAATTCGAGTTGATGCACATCGGCACCTAAGTCGATAAATAAATCATAGACTTCATTGACGGTACGTTGGATATCAGCGAATTTACGATCGATTTTATTGATGACCACAATCGGTAATAACTTAGCTTCAAGCGCTTTTTTTAACACAAATCGTGTCTGAGGCATGACACCTTCATAGGCATCGACTAAAAGGAGGACACCGTCCACCATGTACATGATACGCTCAACTTCGCCACCAAAATCAGCATGTCCTGGGGTATCCAAGATATTAATTCGGGTGTCCTTATAAATGATCGCGGTATTCTTCGCTAAAATAGTAATGCCGCGTTCTCTTTCTAAATCATTGGAATCTAGGGCGCGTTCGCCTAAGTTATCATGGATATCAAAGGTTTCACTCTGTTTTAAAAGCTGATTGACGAGTGTTGTCTTTCCATGATCAACGTGAGCGATGATCGCGATATTTCTAATCTTCATTGTAGTCCTCATTTCTAACCTTTCCTATTATATCTCATTTTATTAAAAATGAGTAAGAAAAAAGCTAGAAAGTATCTCTAGCCTTATTTTTCTTCACTTAAAACGCCACCCAAACCAATTAAAGTAAATCTGTCTTTTCCTGCTAAATCTTTCATTTGGAGAATGATTGCTTCAGGAAAGTTATTTTTGGCTGATTGATAGATCGCTTCTTTTTGTTGGTATCCATGTTCGAATGCGATCAGTCCTTTGGAATTGAGATATTTACTCGCTTCATTCAAGATTTTCTCATAAAATTCAATCCCGAGTTTACCGCCATAGAGAGCGACATCCGGTTCTTTATCCACGGTTCTACCCACGGCTTCATCATCTGGAATGTAGGGTGGATTTGAAACAATGATATCAAAGGTTCCTTTAATATTTTCAAAGAGATCACTTTGAATAACAGTTGCTTGTGTTTTTAACAGTTCTTGATTCTTTGTAGCAACCTCTAACGCATCAAAACTGATATCCGAGATGGTGACATCCATCATCGGTTCTTCTTTGGCCAAGGTAAGTCCAATACATCCAGAGCCTGTCCCTAAATCGAGAACACGAACCTGAACTTTTTGAAAATAGCGATCATAATAGTAGAGAACGTGATCGGTTAACTGTTCCGTTTCTGGTCTTGGAATAAGCACGCGATCATCAACGTAGAGTTTATATCCAAAAAAATACGAGTAACCTAAAATATGTTGAACAGGTTTTCCTTCAATCAAATATTCGTCGAGTTTTTCAAGATATAAGGTTTCAAAAGCAGGTTCCACTGGGGATTTTAACGACAAATAAAACGCATGAGGTGTCATCCCTGAAAGTTCTAATAGTAAGAGTTTCGCTGCTTCTTCCTCGGCGTCATGTTGATAAACTTTTTTATAGGCAAGTTTTAATAATTGATCGTAGGTCACACGTCTTCTCCTAAAAGCTGACGCTTTTGAAATTCATTGATTAAGGGCTCGATGATGAGGTCTAGGCGACCTTCCATGATCACATCTAAACGTTGAAGGGTTAACCCAATTCGGTGATCTGAGACACGGTTTTGTGGGTAGTTATACGTTCTAATCTTCTCGCTACGTTGACCACGTCCGACGAGAGCTTTACGTTCTGCGCCTTCTTTTTCAAGTTGTTCTTGCAAAAACATGTCATAGATACGAGCTTTTAATAAGCGGAACGCTTTATCTTTGTTTTCGTGTTGGCTTTTCCCTTCTTGACAATCTACCACCATTCCGGTCGGTAAATGCGTTAAGCGAACCGCTGATTTCGTTGTGTTCACGGATTGTCCACCAGGACCTGAAGAGTTAAAGGTATCGAAACGGATATCATCCCATTTGACATCGACTTCTAGTTCTTCTGCTTCTGGCATAACAAGCACTGTCGCAGTGGAAGTATGCACACGTCCCATGGATTCCGTTTCAGGTACACGCTGCACACGATGAACGCCAGATTCATATTTTAAAAGGGAATAAACGAGTTTTCCAGACACCATGAATTCAATCGAGGTAAAACCGCCCATCGCACCTTCTGATGCAGAGAGGATTTCGACTTTCCAGTTTTTGGATTCTGCATAACGGGAATACATACGGAAAAGATCACCTGCAAAGATGTTTCCTTCATCACCGCCAGCTGCCCCTTTGATTTCAACAATAACGTTTTTGTCATCATTGGGATCTTTAGGAAGAAGGAGTATTTTTAGTTTCTCTTCTGTTTGTACCAGTAATTCTTCGAGTGCATCAATTTCCATCTTTGCCATCTCGATGAGTTGCGGATCGGTCTCTAGTTCTAAAAGTGACTCGAGATCTTCAAGTTCTGTTTTCTTCGTTTGATAAAAGCGATACGCTTCGACTGGGTCTTCTAATGAACTCAGTTCTTTTAAAAGCGTGGTCATCTCTTTAACGTCTAGGGTTCCTGTGCCTAGTTTTTCTTGTATTTCTTGATAGCGTTGTTCCATGATGGATAAACGATCAAACATAATATCACCCGTTAAACATCGTACCATAAAATGGGATATTTTACCATGATTATCACACCTTTTGATAAGAAAAGTGGTGTTTTCTTGAATGGGGTGTATTTATGAAAATCTTGAAGCAATTATGATATAATGAAGGTGAAATATAAGAAAGAAAGGAAAAGAAACCATGGAAAAACTTTATCAAGCTTTAAACAAGCAGGTCGCAAATTTTAGTGTCTTATTTACAAAGTTGCATCATTTTCACTGGTACGTCACTGGTCCTCAATTCTATCCACTCCACGCAAAATTCGAAGAGTTCTATGATGAAGTCAATGAAGTCTATGATGCTTTTGCAGAACGTTTACTTATGATTGGTGGACAACCCGTATCAAACCTAAAAGGCTATTTAGCGATTACATCACTTAAGGAAGCGAGTGGTGTTGAAAAACCAGAAGAAATGCTCCAACACATCTTAGATGACTTTAAATTGCTTGTCATTGAATTAAAGGAAGTCTTAAAGTTAGCACAAGAATTTGAAGATGAAGTCACAGCAGATCTCATCATTCAAACTCTATCAAGTTTAGAAAAGCATATTTGGATGTTGAGTTTTACATTGAAGTAAATAATAGAGAGAGTTCAGATCGATAATTATCGATAAGAGCTCTCTTTTTTTATTGAATCCTATTGTTTATGTTTACTAATACAATCTGCGTGGAGTATATCTAATTGCTCGAAAATTTGTCGTTTCGTGTACGTCGGAAACATATTTTTGGCCATTTTATGTTTCCCCATTCCAGACTTTTTCCAGTGTGGGAACATATAAACAATACATTTCATTATAGATTGTGAAAACAAGTTCGATACCGCACATTCATTTGCACCGATGAATTTCTGCTTTTTATTAAGAAAATTGAATACTTATTTTGCTTCCATGTCCTACAACACTGTCAATTTGCAAATTTGCTTCCAATTTTCGAACAATATCTTTTACAAATTGAAGACCCAATCCACTACCTTTTTCGTTAAATTTCATTGCCTCTTCTGAACGATAAGGACCTTTTAAGATATTTATAATTGTTTCACTTGTCATACCAATCCCTTCATCACTAACTACCAGTCTTCTTGTTTTATTTTGAACTGAGATTGTAATATTTGATTGTGGATTAGAATAATAAAAAGCATTGAATAAAAGGTGTTCAATTAATCTTTCTAAATCTTTATCTGAAATATTTACAAGTAAAGTCTCTAATTCGAGTGTTATAGAAATCTGTTTACTTTCGAATATTTCTTTGTACTTATGTGCGTATTTGTTAATAAATAAAGAGATATTTTGAAGATATGGTATTTCAACATAATCGAGCTCAATAAACTTAGGAATTAAGTTCATTATTTTAATAGTTTCTACTTGAATATCCAAAAAAACATCTTTAGTTGGATTAAGTTTTTCATTGACTAATGAATCTGCATAGATTCGTATTACTGAAAGAGGGGTTTTGATATCGTGTGCAATACTCTTGATATGAGACTCATAAACAGATCTTTGTTTTTCTCTTTGAACTTGGTTAGTCATGAGTTGAAAGTGCAATTGTTTCATTTCTTTATATGCGAAAGTCGAACTTTCTGTCTCAATATGTTTTAAGTCCAACCTTATCTTAGTATTTTCATTTCTAAGAAATTTATATAAAATATACATCCCAAAAGCGAACAATGTAATAGAGACTAAATTTAACCCAACAAAGCCGTAAAGAATATCTTTACTTAATTTAGAAGATTCAAAGTCGACTGCTAAATAACCAAGCAGAGCATTATCATAATATATAGCTTCAAACTTTATTAATATATCATCAAAATCATTGGTGAAAACGGTTTGTTCTGTAACATTTTTGAAATGAATTGTTACATCATTATTATGTGTATAATGCTCCAAATATACGATTAAAGTTTCGAAGTTTTCTTCAGTGGATAGATGAGCAGTCATATTGTATAGTTCATCATATTGTCTTGCAATTTCTTTTTGGAATTGGTTATTTGTAAAAAAATAAAAAGCAATATTCAATAAAAAAATGGTTGATAGAAAAATGATGAGCACTATTTTAAAGATTTGTGATACAAGGAGGTTCTTTATACTATTCATCTTTTACCCCCACAAACTGATATCCAATACCATAATGCGTTTTAATGTATGACTTTTCAGAAGAAAAATCAATTTTTTTTCTGATGTTTTTTATGAAAACATCAATAACGCGGTCATAAGCATCACTATTTGAAAAACACTGCTCGATAATCATATCTCTAGAAAAAACAATGTTAGGATGCGAAAGCAGATGCAATAAAATATCATATTCGTATTGTGTTAAATTGATCAATTGATTGTGAACAAAAACCTCTCTACTTAAGGGTAGAACTTTTAGATGTGAATGATTAAATGTATAGATTGTTGGATGATTAACAACAAGTCTTTTTTCTACATTTTTGAGTTTAGCCATCACCTCCTCAATTGAAAAAGGTTTAATCATGTAATCATCAGCTCCAAGTGTGATGACATCGACACGATCTTTGATATCAATTTTTGCTGATAATACAACA
>QZKD01000014.1 GCA_003605085.1 Acholeplasma sp.
CTATATAACTTGAAGATGAAGCCATATTATAGGGTGGATTAAACGCACTTGTTTGACTGCTCTTAGTGTTCACATTACCTACTGTAACTGCATTAAATGCTTTCCCAGGGGAAGTCACATTTCCACCAGTATTACCCGAACTTTTGACAAACAAGATTTTAGTATTATATATCAAGTTATCAATTTCTTGATCAAAATTTATATATTCTGTAGACGCATATCCTGCTGAATAATTAATTACCTGAACACCCAAATCAGCAAACTGATTGAATGCATCATATACGTGTAGATTAGTTGCTGTTGCCGACTGAAAAACTTGAGCACCTGTGGCAATACCCTCATAGGTTAATCCGTTAAGTACTACTTGAGTACCACATATAATGTTTGTTACAAATGTAGCATGCGGTGTAATAGAATCTGTAACTCCATCAACAGGCACAAATTCTAATTGTCCGCTGATTACTAGAGGTGCTAATTGTGGTGCAGTTGGATCAAATCTACCATTATCAGCTTCGATTATTCCAATAGTGACTCCAGTTCCATCATAACCGCCTTGAGAATTATTCTTTAATCCAGGGTTTTGGAGAGTTCCATATCCAGCATTGATTTGATTCAAACTTATAAATATTTCGTTCTCTGGAAAAATCGGTTTATATTCTGTAATCGCTATAATAGACTCATCCTGTAATATCGATTTGACATCCATCTTTGTCATTTCAACAATTAGCGTTGATGTGTAATGGCTGAAATAGAGGACGTTTTCTATGCTTAGATTATTTTTGGTTATGAATGCATTCTTTTCATTATCTGTAACTTCTCTAATGACTTTTAGTCTTGAAATTCTATATTCATCACGAATAGCACTAACATTATCTTCACGACCAAATGGAGGTAATTGAGAGACGATTTCCTTTTGAAACAAATCTTCATCACGAAAAACATCATCATCAAATCCTAGTTCAAATAATTTCTTATATACATCATCCTGACTAATTGATTTTCTCCAGATATATACAGGAATTCGTTCATTTTCCTCGAGTTTATCAAACCGAACCATGAGTGTAGAGTCTATTTTGTCAAGAGCACCGATATCACTGGATGCGTATATAACTGTCCTAGATAACACAATCACAATACAAAAAGTAAGCAGTATTAAAGAGTGTTTCAATATTATTCTAAACAAAATATCACCTCATATCCTTCTCATTTCTAGCCTCTTTTTACCACATTTATAAACAATTGTCAATATCAAATATAATATACGTTGCAAAATTATCTACTGTGGAAATTTTATATGTTCCCACTTTCAAGCAAACACACATTTTCGTTGCGCGATTTGCTCTAAAATATGTTCCCACAATAGACAAAACTTGTTCACATAGAGAAAAAAAGCCATCGGATACCTTTTGAAAGGATCTGATGGCTGTTTCTTATAATATTTTGAAATTCGATTACATTTTTAAGAGGTCGTCAAGTGGTTGTCAAGTGGTCATCAAGTGTCATTTTAGCAAAAGCAATGATATAGACTCGACGTGTCTCGTTTGTGAAAACATATCGACAGGTTGAACATGTTTAATCTCATAATCTCTCAATAAAAATTCGATATCTCTCACTTGTGTTTTAGGTTCGCATGAAATATAGGCAATTCGCTTCGGTTTAAGGACGAGTACTTTTTCCATAAATGCTTTAGATGCACCTTCTCTGGTTGGATCCATCAAAAGAACATCCACTTTTTGGTTGAGTTCACCTATCACACGTTCAACATCATCGTTGATAAAACTGATGTTATTGATTTTATTTAAACTTTTATTGAAGACTGCATCTTCATGGGATTTCTTATTGACTTCAATCGCGATGACATGCTTAGCTTTCTTTGCGGCTAGAAGTGATAACGTACCAATCCCTGAATATGTATCCACGACTGTTTCATGCAATTTTATATCGAGTAAATCAATGGCGACTTGGTATAACTTCATCATCTGAAGGGGATTGACTTGATAGAAAGACCTAGAGGATAAACGAAATGTCAAATCACCGATCTGATCATGAATATAACCTGAACCATAAAGCACTTTTTCTTCTTCAAGTAAGACTAAATGCGTCTTTTTCCGATGGATGTTTTGAACCACCGTCTTGATTGATCCGTGACGTTTCATGAGTTCTTGAATAATCGGTTTACTGTTGGGAAAAAGTGTCCCATTGATGACAAATACCATCAAAATGGAACCATCATGATAACTCTTTCGCATGAGAATATGTTTAATAATTCCTTTTCCAGAATCGATATCATAGGCTGTGATTTTATATTGATTCAAAAGCTCTTCAATCGATGCTGAAATGAGGTTGGTTTCTTTATCATGGATAAGACAGCCCAAAAAAGGAATGACATCTTTACTTCCCTCACGATACAAACCAAGTCTAAGTTTATTTTTCTTGGTAGTTGCTGATAAAACCACTTTATGACGATAGTGAAGCGGACTTGGATTCACTATCATAGGCATAATTTCTCTTGAATAATGAAGGGATCTATATAAGTTTTCAACATGAGCCTGTTTGAGTCTACATTGCTCAAGGTAATCCACATGTAAAAAGTCACAGCCACCACATGCATCAAAAATGGGACATTTGACGCGAATTCGATGAGGTGATTTAACGATAAAGTTATGATCAACTAAAGGTGACTTGATGTCAGCGACTTCAACAACTTCACCAGGAAGCAAGTATTTAAGATAGGATTTCGGTTCAGTAATCGGTGAAACTAAGTCGACTAACTTCGTACAGGTAATTTTCATAATGCACCTCTATGTCCTTCATTGTAGCACAAAAAAGGGCATTTTTGCCCTCTTTTCTTGTGATTATTTACGTGATTCTAGTAATTTTTCTCTTTCAATCTTGTAGAGTTCTTCGACAGCAAAATGGAGTTTTGTCACCACATTTTTCTTTGAGAGAGGGTAAATATAATAGGTATCATCTAGGGTGGATAAATCGATACAATCTTCACCCTTACCTAGGTAGTCAAGTTCGATATGAAGACCATACATCGATAAGGGTTCTTTGACGAGTTTTAGAGGTTTGCCAAATTCCATTCCCTCTAAAACAAATCCGTTTTGATCATGCGTTAAGTGACCTTCTCCTAAATTGATATAGCCTTTCGCGTTAGGAAGTGATTCAATTCTGACACGGTCTTCAAACATATACGTTTTTCCTATGATTTGTTTTCTGACCTCTTGACGCTCAAATTCATACCAATCAGGAATATGCGAAAACTCAGTGATTCCTTCTTTCGCGTGTAATTTGCCATAAACATCCATTTCATAGGTCTTCTTGCAGTGATTACACCAGATCAAATGTTTATCGGAATCCATCTCGTGTTCTTTTAAACAACTTGGGCATTGATAAAGGACTTTATGCAGACCTTTGGCGCGATCTTCAAAATCAATTTTAATTTTGTTTTCAAATTGCCACTTGTATTCATCATACTCAAAAGCATTTTGTATGCGTTTATTGACCTCTTCTAATGGGATATCTTGGATTTCATCTTGTGTGATGATCTGAGTCATATCAGCAGCAATATCTAGTTTTCTTTCCGTTAAATTCCAGACAGGTTGTGATAAATAATCACCATGCATATTTAAAACTACCACAGGATATTTCATCAATTTGACAATTTTTCCTAACGAATCAGGCAAGATTGCTGTCGTACCAACCAGTGAATAACGAGCTTCTGGGTAGATAGCAACAATTTGTTTTAAGGTATCTAGACTATATTTAATCTGTCTGACAAGCTTAGTATCATTGGTGAATTTGCGCTTGCAAATAGCACCAACATTCCGTAGTAACCACTCTCTTTTGATAAATCCATCAATGGCGACAATATAATTCGCACGATGGGGATAAATAGCCGCTGTGGTCACTTTAAAATCAATAAATGCATGATGTGTACAAAGCAAAAGATAGGGTGGTTTAAGCCCTTTCATGTTCACTTTATTCATCTTTAGATGTCTTTTCCACACGGTTGGAAAACTGAGTAAATAGGCAAGAGGTGTGAGGAAAAACAATTCTTTTTTAGGTTTTTTATCAAAATCGAAGCGTTTGATCTGATCCATAGTAACCTCGTGTGTGATGATTTAGTGTCATTATAGCATACGCATTTATCGATGGTAAACCTTATTTTAAATATTACGATTTCTTTTGGAATCCCGTACGCATTTGTGATCCCCATGACCCTTTTTCTCTTAAGGCAGAAAACGTGGATACGACGCGATGTAGGGAAGTGAGTTGACGGTACCCGAGATTTTCAATGATGGCAATACCCATTAAAAGGAAAGTTTCCTTAACAGAATAAAAGGATGTTGTTTTCTCAGTAATATAGAGTGAAAATAAAGAAATAACCATACCCAGAAGTATCGTAGCAACAAAGAGTACAATGACCAATGGACCATTGAGAATACCCATGATGAGTCCAATAATCAAAGCGATATAACCGATCATTTCAATGAATGGACCGATCATTTCAAAGGTGAAAAAGTAAGGAAACGCAATCATTCCAACCTGTTTATATTTAGCATTAAAAAGCAAGCGACGGTGATAGGATAATATATCTAATAAACCACGCTGCCAACGATTACGCTGTTTAAGTAAACTCTTCATATCCGAGGGGAGTTCGGTATAACAATTCGCATGATGCACATATTTAACACGATACGGGAATTTATCTCTTAAAGCTTGGTAGGTTAAGCGTACGACAAGTTCCATATCTTCTCCCACGGTATCTTTCTTCAGATCACCACTGATCGTCAGATATCCACCCGTACGAATCAGCATACGCCGTTGAAACAAGCCAAAGGCACCTGAGATAATCATCAGTGAGCGGAGTTTTGACCACCCGATACGCCCTGTAGTAAAAGCGCGTAAATATTCAATCGTTTGAAATCTAACGAGCGTCTTTTTACCTAAACCGGTTTTTTCAATATTACCTTGATCGACCACACACCCATTTACGGGGACGATATTTCCACCTAAAGCGATGTGATCAGTGGTGTCATCTAATGTGACACTGACAAGTTTCAGTAAAGCATCTTCTTCTAAAAGTGAATCTGCATCAATTCCACAAATATAATCATATTTAGCAACATTGATACCTAGATTTAAGGCATCTGCTTTCCCACCATTGACTTTATCAATGACGACTAGATTAGGAATTTTTTGATTGATATAGACCCCGCGTAGTGGTCGAGTATTAATTGGACGTTTGAAAAAGGGATGTTTGCGTTCAAGTTCGAAATGATCGATTAAGACCTGCAAGGTATTGTCTTTTGATCCATCATTGACAACCACGATTTCATACCCTGGATACTTAATGTTTAAAAGAGATGTCACGCTTTCAATAATCGATTTCTCTTCGTTGTAAGCAGGGGCAATTATCGAGATGGTTGGAAGTAAACGATGTTCAAAGAGTAAAGTTTCTCTTTTAATATGCCAGAGATCACGCTGTTCTTTTGCACCCCATAATGAAAGGGAAAGCAATAAGAAATAAACAACGTTGACAGTCATAAAATAAACCACAAGAAAAGTGTTTATATTAATGATCATGAATTCAAAGATCTTGATATCCTCAAAAAAGATCATTCGAAAACGAACAATAAAATAGAGTACTGGCATAATAAGAATGGCAAATGTAATCCATAAAGAGATCCATATGACTTTATCTTTTTCGAAAGGAGATTGTTCACGGGGAATAATCGGTTGTGGCTTACTCATCAACCCAATTTTCTTTAAGAGATCAACCGATAGATAGATTTGAAATTGTTCCATTAAATAAAGATCTTTTGCTGCATGTTTTTTAATGATGGGTAGACAGATTCTTTCAAGTGCTTCATCTTTATTCGTATTTAAGAAATCAATAAAATCCTCTACAATATGCAAAGACAAAATGATATCTAGGATTTGTGTGACATAAGGATGTTCTTTATCGCGTAGTTTTAATAAAATATAGTCAATACGATGGGCCATCACGCGTGCAATCGCAATTTTTTCAGCATCTCTTGTTGAAAGTGGGAACTGATTAAGAAGATACAAAAGCAATTGTTTTGAATCAAAAACAATACGTGAGAGTGCATTGACCACATAATCATCGGTTTCTTCATCACCAAGCATTGATAGTAATTTTGAAACCATGATCTCAGAGCCTAAACCGACGGTTGCCTCAATAGCCATTTGTCTTACCCACGCTTCTTTATGCTTGAAGAACATGGGTTTCATCAACTCTTGTGGATGCGTTTTTGTGAGTGCTAATATCGCAGTCTTTTGTAAATCTGCAGGGAGTAGCGCTTCTCTAAAAATGCGTAAACAATAATCTTTAAACTGAGGTTCCAAATGCGTTTGAGCAAGTTCGAGAACAACCGCTGCGATTTCTCTTCTCGAATCAAGAAAATAGTATTTAAAATATGGAGTAATTTTTTGATAATGATTGACGATCAGTGCACGAACCCATCGTTGATAATTTCTTGGTGATTCAATCAAAGATTCCATCGTGATATCGCAAATTTCTTGGTCACAAAATTCAACGAGTGCGGTAATAATCTGAAAACGAACGGAAGGATTCTTTTCTTTCTTCAAACGTTTTTTTAATGATTGAATACTTTTTTCATTTTTTAAGTGTGACAAATAAAAAATGGCTAAACGACGTTTGATCGTCGATAATGAATTCACTTTCCTGAATTGTCTCTTGACAAATCGTGTTTGCATCAAGTCAAAAACGACGAGTTCTCTGATCTCGTCATCAATTTTAACTTGTGTCTCTATATCGATATAGGCATCAAAAAAGAAACGCTGACTAAAACTTCTCTTCGTATCCTCATGATCAAAATAACGTTTAAAGAGATAGTCTCTGGCTTCACCTTGTTGCCGGTGATGATAAAGATGGATGATTTTTTGAATAATGATGGCTAAGAGCAAACATGCGATGATGATGAGTGCGCCATAGAGAATCCATAAAGCTTCACTGACGGTCATACATTTTACTCCGCTCTTTTAATCGTTTGATATGACCAATCAGTTCTTCTGGAATGACTGGTTTTTCTAAGATAAGATCCACATCAAGGGTATTGGCACGGTTAATATTCTCTAAAGTCTTATTGTGAGAGACCATAACAAAGGGAATTTGATGGAATATTTTTGATTCATTAAGCATCGTCTTCAGTTGAAAACCATCCATCTTGGAAAGATTGATTTCCGAGATAACGATATCGATTTTTTGTTTTTGTATGGTTTGAAAAGCTTCAACGACACTGTCGGCCAAAATGACTTCATAATTTAGACGTTTAAATAAACGATAGAGCATATTTCTGCTCATAAGATCTTGGTCAACAAGTAAAATGTTGCCCTCTTTTGCTTCTGAAAGTTTATAGGATTCATCAATAAGTTCATTCATTCCTCTTTGATGAGCGAGTGCCATCCGTTTTTCCAGTAGATCAAAAATAAGTTTGACTTTATCGTTAACTAATAATTCAGGATTCACTTCTTCACAGGTAACTACAGCCATCGAAGCCGTCACTTTATCAATAAAATGCGGAGATTCACTGATCAAATTTCGATAGTTTTCTGCTTCTTTGACAATCATTTCTTTGGTAACATCTTCCATAACCGCAAGAATACCAGGACCCTGTTGTTTGAAAAGTGAAACAAAATCAGATTTGCCTTTTTCAATCGTATAAACGAGGTTTCTCAACGATTCGTTTCCTGTTTCTTTTCCATATCGGCGATTGATATCCATGAGTTGATCAAGGTGAATCAAAATAATGCCACGTGTTTTGCCTTTGGGAGCGACATGTTCAAAGTGTTTATACATCATCTCTTTTAAGACACCTTGAAGGTATAATCCAGTAATCGGATCACGTAGCATATGATCTTTGGCACTTTCTATTTCACTTCTTAATGATTCAATTGTTGTTTCTAGTTCCTTTTGCTTTTCTGTTAAATGATGAACCTCTAAATGATATTTCACCAACTCTGTGCGATAAATCGCAGGCAATTCGAGTTGAAATCTTGCCATGATAAAACGAAGCGAAGGCTCTAACAAAATTAACCAAGTGATTCCCTTCTTCGCATAAATATATTCAAAAAAGTAATGCCATAATTTATAATCAACCAGTGATGTCTTCTTTAATGTGACTGTGGATTGATCAAGATGAAAAGGAGATCCTGTAAAGGTATTTAAGACATCGATTCGTGGATAATTCTTCGCAAGGATCCCAATAAACTCATTCATGATTTCAATAAAGTTGATCTCAACAATAGGATTGTCATCTTTTTGATGATGAAGGTGATGGTTAAAAAACTCGGTCTTTGTCACATACTCTAAGACATCCAAGGCAATCGATGGATCAATCAAATAACCAAAGGATGGATAGATGGTAGACAATTTGATTTTTTCTAAGTCTCGCATCACTAGTCTAATATATTCACTCGAGGGTAAATAGGCTTTTTCAAACTGAAAGATCATCTTTTCTATGTAGTCCAAGGATGGAACGGCATGAGCTTTATAATAACTTGAGAATAAATACGCTGAAAATAGTGTTTTTGACACATGATCATAGGTGATAAATCCATCTGGATAAGGTAAAAACCTTGTCTTTATAAACTGAATTTGCGCACGAAAAGAAAATGATGTATGATCGAGTTGATCGATGCTGATCCATTGAATGGGTATGTTTAAATTAATGATTTGACGAATAATGAATTCATGCGTGATCACGGTTCCTTTAAATCCTTGATCAATCACTTTATTCAAGACATCCAGTGTGGTCATGTCACTATGTTGAATGGTGATAAAACTTAATGTTTCAAAAGATTGGTGTGATAAAAATGCCTGATGAAAAAGATCATATACCTGCAAGGTAGGCAGATCAATAAGCATCGAATACGCATCATTTTGAATAAGGTATTGATAGGAAGTATGCAAACGGTCAACAATAAAAGGTCCCAAAGGAAGGACCTTGTGTTGCGAATGGAATTGTTCTTTCATAAAACCACCTCACAAACTACATACCTAATACGAAGTGATTATACTATATTTATGATGAAAAATGGTTATTTTTGATTCTTATTTAATTATTTTGTAATTATTTATTCACAGTTTCATTCGTTTTGCGACATCATCAATGATCGAAACTGCTCGATCGAGCATGTCCTTGGTGTGCAGTGCAGAGACCATACAACGGATTCTTCCTTTTCCTTTAGGAACAGTTGGAAAAACGATTCCAGAGACATATACCCCTTGATTGAGTAACTCTCTAGAGAAAGCAACAGTCTTCGCCTCATCGCCAATCATAATAGGTGTAATCGGTGTTTCTGAATGACCGATATCAAAGCCACGTTTGATGAGTTCTTTTTTAAAGTATTTGGCATTGTCCCATAGAAGATCGGTATATTCTGTCGATTCTTCTAACATGTGGAAAGCTTCAATGATCGCTGCTGCTGCTGAGGGCATCATCGCAGTTGAAAATAGAAGTGGACGACCTCGATGCAAGAGCCAATCTCTGGTCACTTTCGTTCCGCATACATAGCCACCGACAACACCAATGGCTTTGGATAATGTCCCGATGATAAAGTCTACTTGGCCATGTAATCCAAAATGGTCCACGGTTCCTCGACCTGATCTTCCTAAGACACCAGAACCATGCGCATCATCGACATAGGTCATCGCTCGATACGTTTTCGCAAGTTTAACGATTTCAGGGAGTTTTGCAATATCGCCATCCATCGAAAAAACACCATCTGTAATGATTAAAACTTCGTTATATTGATCACGCTTTTCCTTAAGTACGCGTTCAAGATCCGCCATATCAGAGTGTTTAAAGACAGCTCGATCTGCTTTTGATAACCTTACACCATCAATGATGGATGCATGATTGAGTTCATCAGAAATGATTAAATCACCTTGATCGGTGATTGCCTGAATCACACCGGCATTGCATGCAAAACCCGATTGGAACACTAGTGCTGCTTCTTCGTGTTTAAATCTAGCAATCGTTTGATCTAAAACTTCATGGATGTCCATGTTACCGACGATGGTTCTTACGGCACCAGCACCGACACCATAGGTATCAATTGCGTTTTTTGCTGCTTCTTTTAAACGGGGATGATTGGCAAATCCTAAGTAATTATTGGATGATAAATTGATGACATCTTTCCCATTTAAGCGAATGATCGCTTCACAGGGACCTTCATTGACTGGAAGTACTCGATAGACACCTTGATCTTTGAGTTGTTGTAATTTTTCATTAATATTGGACATCATACCCTCCTTAAGGAATTAAGACAACTTTACCACTGTTTCCTGATATCATGGTCGCCATCGCTTCTTCCATTTGGTCAAATGGATAAAAATGCGTGACTATTTTTTCTAAATCGAGTTGATGATTCTTAATCATATCTGTAAGTTGATCCCATGTTTTAAACATGAGACGTCCTACAACACCATAAATACTTATGCCTTTAAAGACGATATCATTGGATAAGTCAATATCGATATCGGTACTCGCAATCCCTAAAAGAGACATCTTTCCGCCTTTTTTTACATATTTAAATGCTGCCTCAATCGCTGATTTATTACCTGAGAATTCAGTGACGACATCGACACCTCTTCCATTGGTTTCTTCAAAGACACGCGCAATCACATCTTCTTTGAGTGGATTGATCACCACATCAGCACCGAGCTCTTTAGCTAAGTTGATTCTAAAGTCATTGACTTCAATCGCGATGATTTTCTTTGATTTCATCGCTTTTGCGATATTGACCCCCATTAAACCAATAGGACCACACCCGACGACAGCCACCGTTTTATCGGTAATATCAAAATGAAGCATCGTATGAACCGCGTTTCCTAGGGGTTCTTGGATGGATAAGTATTTTGGATCTGCTGTCGTCTGATTAACAATCAGATTATACGCTGGCATCTTTGCATATTCAGCAAAACAACCATCGGTATCAACGCCAATGATTTTCGTGTTTTCACAAATGTGATATTCACCACGTTGGCAAAATTCGCAAGTTCCACAGACAATATGCGTCTCCGCGGATACGATGTCTCCCACTTTCACTTTGGTGACTTTATCCCCCACTTTGATGACGCGTCCTGAAAACTCATGTCCTACAGTAATGGGAGGATTAATTCTACCTTGACTCCAGCGATCCCATTTATAGATATGCACATCGGTTCCACAAATGGAAGTGGCTAAAACTTTAATCAAAACTTCATCAGATTTTAAGTCCTCTGGGACTTTTTTGATGACTTTTTTAAACCCTGGTTCTCTTTTTTCTTTAATGTAAGCAATCATGTCCATGATAAAAAATGATCTCCTTTGATGTACATCGCAACTTTACTTCTATTATAGCCTGAAAGGGCTTACAATACCATAGTAAAATGCGCTTTTAGTATTTATCTTGCACGATTCTAAGGAACGCTGCACTATAGTTTTCCATAATAAACAAGTAATGTCTTCCTTGATAAAAGAAACCAAAATCCCGACGGAAAGTAATCGTAGGATTACTGATGTCCATGATTGGAATGAGTTGATCATACGCACCCTTAATGTGCAACATGTGATCACGATACGTAAGCTTAACCGCTCCTAAAACATCGAGTCCACTGGTTTCCTCGTTAACAAAACATAGTTTGGCATCGGCCGATACCGATGAATTTTTGAGCTCTACTTTAAATTTTCGTTGATATTTATCCCAATCGATTAAATTGTCAATGGAAAAACCTTGAATGAATCCATATTCATCCACAAATCCTTTGGTGTGGCAATGCGTACATTCAACAACATTTCCATGCGTTCTGATCGTATGTAAAGATTCACATACTGGACACACATACACCACGTTTTCTAATCCTTCAGCGAGTTTATCTCCAGGATGTTTAATCATATTTTTTCGCTGAAACTCATAGGCGTTATGATATAAAGCTTTTTGAATGGTATGATTGATCTCTTCTACTGACATTTCTTTCACTTTATCTTTAGGAATCGTGAGTTCATAATAGAATTCAGCATACCGGTTTTTTCTTTTACCGGTCGCCCATCTAGGCTTGGATAAATAGCCGCCTCGTACGTTGCATGTGATGACATCAATTTCTAATTTTTTAATCAGTTTCATCGTGGATTCTTCGATATAATTGGTCTCACCATAAAACGTCGTATCACCTTCAGGAAAGATCAAAATAGGATATCCACGCTTGACAGCACCGATCAAATCTCTGACAGTTGCCGTATCACTTTGTCCTTTTTGTTTTCTGATGACGTGCGCGACTTGACTGACTAAAAAACGCGTCGCTTTTTTCTTGAAAAGTGTCTGATTGGCGACAATAAATGGTACTTTTTTAAATAAAAGAGGGACGTGTATGACATCAAACATGAAGGTGTGATTGGCAAGCATAACAAAAGGTTCTTGGCGTTTAAAACTCACACCTTCTCCTAAAATAACTTTACGCTTTGCATCCTTTGCCATCCACAATTTAACCAAGGGTCGAAGCATTCCCATTAAGATATCCTGTTGTCGATCAATCTTCCGTTTTTCCATGATTAATACGCTTTCATTAAATAGTATTGTAAAGCAACAAGTGTTTTTCCATCGGTGACTTGTCCATCCCTCAGTAAGGCCTTTATCTGTTCTTTATCGACAATCATAACTTCGATATCTTCATCTTCATCCATCGCTTTAGGATTCTCTTTTTTGATACAATCCTTCGCAAGAAATATATCTAAAACCTCATCGCTATAACCCACACAAGGATGAAGTGTAAAAAGGTGTTCATAGTCGTTGGACGTATATCCAGTCTCTTCTTCTAACTCACGTTTAGCACATGATAACCCATCTTCACCATAGAAGTCTTTTTTCCCCGCAGGGATTTCGATCATGATCGATTCAATGGGATAGCGATATTGAACGGTTAAGACAACTCTTTTATCGGGAAGTAGTGGTAAAACACATGCTCCTCCCGGATGCTTGATCACCACACGTTTTTTTATGGTATTATTTTCTAATTTGACATCATCTTCATAGAGTGCTAAAAAGCTTGTCTCATATTTCTTTTCTCGTTTAATTCTCTGCTCTTTCATTAGATACTCCTTTAGTTTAAATATCTGTTTTGCGGATCCATGTGTCGATGATTTCAATCGTTTGTTTTACGACTTCAAGATTCACATGATCAAGCGTATCGTTAGGGGTATGATAGACGTTACTTCTTTGATCATTGGTCCATGGCATACCGATGATTGTCGTAGCTGAAACACCTATTTTAGCAAGTTCAGCAGCATCCGTTCCACCTGTTAAAAAGGCTAAGGGTTGTGTCTTGGTTTTAAATCCTAATGAGTTTCCTGTTTGATAGAGCTCTTCAGCGAGCTTATGGTCTAGTTTAACAAAATTGTTCAAGTCCGAAGTTAAGAAAAAAAGTTCTTTTTCATCATAAAGACAATCCATATTAATCATTGTCGTAGGTACTTTTCTTAACATCGCTTGATGGGCTCTGGCAAAGGCACGTGCCCCACGAAGTCCCTCTTCTTCAGCATCAAAGCTGATCATGATGATTCGGGTATGCTTAAGTGAGGTATCACTATCCTTTAACGCTTGATAATGCTTCCCTAAGACAAGAGAAACACCACTGGCTACAAGATTATCACCTGCACCTGGTGAAACCTGTTTCGAGGAAAAAAACCACATTTGACCGACGAGTAAAAATCCTAAAGATGCGATGATTGGAATGATGAGATTCAAAATAACAACATCTTTGAAAATTAGATGAATCATACTTAGAACAAGTAAAAAAATTACAATTCCGATGGATCCAGTGGTTCGAAGATTGTATAGTTTAGGTTGATGAATAAAAAAGTTAAATACATGCGCTGAATCATGATGACCACTTAAAATCACTTGTCGTTTAACTTCTTCTTTTGGTTCTATGATTCCGTAGACATTACGACTCAACTTCTTGGGATAAAAACGATCCAAAAGAGGGAGATATAAAAAGAATTGTAAAACAAGAATGAGAATAGCAGAAATCGTTAATATAATGGAAAAGAGTGGCATTTTAAGCCATAAAAATACCACAGATACTAAATATGCAAGTACCAATATCCGAATCCATCCTAAAAATGCCCCTTGATGAATATAGAAATCATCTTTGCCAACAGAATCTGAAAAGCTTTCTAAATCCTTGTAAATATCATCTGCAGCGTTTCTTGAAGGATCTTCTCCAGCCAATCTTGGACCATGTTGCTTGATTTTTTGTTCTACCCACGTAAAGACATCTTTTGCAAGTGTTTCATAGCGCATCTCATCACCTCATTAAATATCATATCATCTCTATTATAACGCGTTTTAATAAAACAAAAAGGAGTAGTCAAGACTATTCCTCTAAGGGTTGAGTTTGGTATTTTTTAACCTCATCTAAAATAAGGTTTCCACCATGAATATCATAGGTAACAATCGCGGGAAAATCTTTGACTTCAAGACGATAAATCGCTTCTGCACCTAAGTCTTCATAGAGTACTACATTTGAACTGATGACTTTACGTGCTAAAAGTGCTCCAGCACCACCGACCGCTTGGAGATAGACTCCCTTTTCTTTGATCATGTCTTGGATAAAGGCATCACTTCGATCCCCTTTTCCTATCATGACCTTGAGTCCTTGTTTCATCAGTTCTGTCGCATAAGCGTCCATGCGATAGGCTGATGTTGGCCCGCAAGATCCAATGGGTCTTCCTGGTTTTGCAGGTGCTGGTCCCACATAATAGATGACTTGTCCTTGGAAATCGATCGGTAATTTACCTTCTTGATGCAAGGATTCGACAAGTCGTTTATGCGCTGCATCGCGACCTGTGTAAATCATGCCAGAGAGATAAACGATATCACCTGCATGCATATTCTTAATATCATTTTCAGTAATCGGTGTCGTAACTTTCATTTGGTTCACCTAGAGTATGACTGATTTATGTCTCGATGCATGACATTGTAGATTAATGGCAACGGGTAGTGAGGCAATGTGACAAGGATAGGCATTGATTTTAACTGCAAGTGCTGTCGTAGATCCACCAAATCCCATCGGTCCTACACCTAATGTATTGATTTCATCAAGAAGTTCTTTTTCAAGTTTTGCAAGTACTGGATCTGGATTGACATCATCTAAATCGCGCATGATAGCTTCTTTAGCAATTTCAGCTGATTTTTCTAGATTCCCACCCAGTCCTATCCCAACTACGAGTGGTGGACATGGTTTTCCTCCTGCATAAAAGATTGTGTGAAGCACAAGTTTTTTAATGCCTTCAACACCATCTGAAGGAATGAGCATTTTAACTAAACTCATGTTTTCACTTCCGCCACCTTTAGGTGCAAGTGTAAATTTGATATGTTCACCATAAACGAGCTTCACATGAATCACTGCAGGCGTATTATCATTGGTGTTACCACGGGTAATGGGATGTTTCGCCACACTTTTTCTTAAGAAACCTTCACTATATGCTTGTCTGACACCTTCATTGATTGCATCATAGAGGTCGCCTTGTAGATGAACATCGTAACCGAGTTCTACAAAAACAACGACCATGCCGGTATCTTGACACATGGGTTCATGGTTCTCTCGAGCAATTTCATCATTTTCAATAATCTGCTCAATCACATTTTTGCCAATCTCAGATTTTTCCTTTTTTAAGGCATCTCTTAAACGATCAATAAAGGATGGACCAATGTCATAATTGGCTTCCATGGCTAAGGTTTTAATCGCTTTAGTAATCGCTTCTGTCGTTATGTTTCGCATAGTGTTCACCCATTCCCATTATACACGAAAAAAAGTTAAACGCAAATCGTCTTAACCTGTTGTCTTTTTAAGCGTTTTGTATTAAAATACAAGAGATGAAAGCGTTTTATTTTTTATCAATAACGCAGTGCTGGAGGAAACATGAAATCAATCGTTATTGGCGTTATCGGAGCTGATGTTCATGCTGTAGGAAATCGAATCATTGAGTATACACTCGCCAAAGAAGGTTACAATGTCGTCAATGTTGGTGTGTTATCCTCACAAGAAGATTTCATCAATGCAGCGATTGAAACATCGGCTCGTTTAATTATGGTCTCATCCCTTTATGGTCATGGAGAACTGGATTGTCGTGGTATGCGCGACAAATGCAACGAAGCTGGCCTGAAGGATGTTTTACTTTATGTCGGTGGAAATATCGTCGTAGGTAAACAAGATTTTAAGGATGTCGAAAAACGATTTAAAGACATGGGTTTTGATCGTGTTTATCCGCCAGGAACAACCATTGATATGGTTCTAGATACCATAAAAGCTGATTTAGGAGATCTTGAATGAGTTATTTTCTTTTGGTCGATTTTGGATCTACCTATACAAAGTTAACCGCGGTTGATCTTGAAAAACAGGATATCATCGCAACCTCCAAAGCTATGACAACTGTGGAAACGGATATCACATTAGGCTATGAGAAGGCTTTAGATTTTTTGTATAAAGATTTAGGACAAAAGATTTCCTTTGAAAAAGTCATCGCATGTTCTTCTGCAGCAGGTGGTCTTAAGATGGCTGCAATTGGTCTTGTTGAAGAACTGACGACTGAAGCCGCAAAACGCGTCTGTTTAGGTGCGGGTGCGAAAGTTGAACTCGTTTTATCTCATCACATCAATCAACAAGAAGTTAAGCGTATCGCCGATAAAAACATCGATATCATTCTACTCGCTGGTGGAGCTGATGGTGGAAATAGCGAATGCGTCATTCATAATGCTGCAAAACTTGCGAAATCAACTATTACCGCTCCTATTGTTTTTGCTGGAAATAAGGATGCGATGGATGAGATTGATACCCTATTAAAAGACGCAGGTAAAGAGTATTACCTATGCGAAAATGTTATGCCTAAACTTAATCAACTCAACACAGAAAGTGCCAGAGAAAAAATTAAAGATATCTTTGTTAGAAATATCATTGAAGCCAAAGGTATTAAAAAGGTCGAAATTTTAATCGATCAAGTCGTTTTACCGACACCACACGCGGTATTAATGGCTGCGGAACTTCTTTCCAAAGGTTACGGTGATGAAAATGGCCTTGGTGAACTCATGATGGTCGATGTCGGGGGTGCAACCACGGATGTCTATTCATTAAGTTACGGTTTACCAACCCAGATGAATGCAGTGATGACTGGTCTTGAAGAACCCTATGCGAAACGCACCGTTGAAGGAGACTTAGGCATGCGCTACTCTGCTTTAGGTGTATTGCAATCGATGACTGTCAAAGACTTAGAGTCTTATAAAGCACAAGGTTATCATATGGAAAAAGAGCTCCAAATGCGACATGAGGTCATCGATTGGTTACCAGTAACCCAAGATGATCTCGACAAAGAAGATATTATCGCTGGTCATTGTGTGAGCCGTGCGGTATCGCGTCATGTCGGAAACATCAAACAGATTTATACACCACTTGGTATGATGCTCCATCAGACCGGCAAAGATTTGACGAATATAGAGTATTTTATTGGTACGGGTGGTGTCATCATCCACAGTGAAAATCCTAAAAATATCCTAGTGCATGCTTTAAAAAACAAGGATTTTCCCATGGAGCTTCGCCCAAACCAACCCAAATTTTTACTCGATCATGATTACATCTTATCCGCCATGGGCTTGCTGTCGATGACGTATCCCAAAATCGCGCTTGCCATCATGAAAAAACGGATGATTCATTTATAGGAGAAAACTATGCACGTTGTGAATAAGAAATGGTCTTTAGATCAATTTCTAGAAATTCGTAAAGAGGTCCTCAAGACCTGGCCAACGGGGTCAGACCCAGCACTCGATCTTTTTCAAGCCATCGAGACCTTAAGACTTGTCCCCCTCAATAAAAATTTTGCCTTAAAACTTAAAGAAGCCAAAGCTCAAGGAAGAACCTTCATTCAACCACGTGCGGGGGTTGCTCTTCTTCAAGAACATATTGATCTGATGCGTACATTAGAAAAAGCAGGTGCGGATTTTCTCCCTTCCACGATTGATTCTTATACCCGTCAAAATCGTTATGCAGAAGCTGAGGAAGGTATTTTAGTCTCGCAAAAAGAAGGACGTTCGATGCTTAATGGTTTTCCAGCAGTCAATCATGGGGTAGCTGCCTGTAAAGAAGTCTTACGCAATGTCAATGTGCCTCTTCAAGCAAGACATGGGACACCTGATGCAAGACTTTTATCTGAAATCATCCATGCGGCTGGATGGACATCCAACGAAGGTGGCGGAATTTCCTATAACCTACCTTATGCAAAAAACATTTCCTTAGCCGATTCCATTTATTATTGGCAATACTGTGACCGTTTAGTAGGTTTTTATGAAGACCATGGAATCCATATCAACCGAGAACCTTTTGGTCCTTTAACAGGAACTCTTGTTCCACCTTCGATTGCCATCACCATTGGAATCATTGAAGCACTTCTTGCTGCAGAGCAAGGTGTGAAAAACATTACTGTGGGCTATGGTCAATGTGGGAATGTGATTCAAGATGTGGCTGCCGTTCATATGCTTCAAGAACTTACCGATGAATATTTAAGAAAACATGGGTATGACGTTTTTGTCACCACTGTCTTTCATCAATGGATGGGTGGATTCCCTCAAGATGAAGCAAAGGCTGCGGGATTGATCGCAATGGCATCGACAGTTGCTGCACTTGCTGGAGCAACCAAAATGATTACGAAAACTCCTTATGAATCGATAGGTGTTCCAACCAAAGATATCAATGCTTATGGAGTAAGAGAATCCAAAATGGTTGTTTCACTCCTAAAAGATCAAAAAATGGAGCCTTCTTCTGACCTTCAAATTGAAAAAGCACAAATTCGTTTAGAAGTGGCATGTCTCATGGATAAAATCTATGAAATAGGTAACGGAGATCTTGCTCAAGGCACGATTAAAGCCTTTGAATACGGTATCATCGATGTCCCATTTGCTCCTTCCAAACAAACGCAAAACAAGATTTTACCTGCCAGAGATAACCAAGGATGCGTTCGTATCCTCGAATTTGGTAATTTAGGTATGACTCAAGAAATTAAAGATTTCCATAAAGCAAAACTCGATGAAAGGGCAAAAGCTGAGGGTAGACCGATCACTTTTCAGATGACTATCGATGATATATATGCAGTCTCGATGGGAGAACTGATTGGACGCCCCATGCAAACACAAAAATAACTCATGAAAATTATTGATGTCGTATTGACAAAAAGTTATACAGGTTTTTATTTTGATGATCAACGTGCAATAAAAAAAGACGCTATAAAAGATGGATTTATGTATATCGGTGAATCTGTAACCGATGGATTTACTCACATTCGTGTTCCAGGTGAAGCCGTCTCTGTTCAACTCGTTTTAGATTCAGGAGATGTAGGGATGGGGGACTGTGCTGCAGTACAATACTCAGGTGCAGGGGGAAGAGATCCACTTTTTTTAGCTGATGATTTTATACCCTATATCCAAAAACATATCGTGCCACATCTGATTGGACAAGAAGTGAATCAATTTAAAGAACTTGCAGAAAAAATCGATCATATGCTCGTGAGTGGTAAGAAGTTGCATACAGCGATACGTTATGGGATTACTCAAGCCATTTTGAATGCATGTGCACACGCGACCAAACGCAGCATGGCCGAAGTCATCCGTGATGAATACAATCCTGAACTAAAAGTGCTTCATAGAATACCTATTTTTGCTCAATCGGGCGACGATCGTTATGTGAATGTCGATAAAATGATTTTAAAAGAGGTGGATTCACTTCCACATGGTCTCATCAATAACGTCAAAGAAAAACTAGGATATCACGGAGAAATCTTAAAAGAGTACGTCATTTGGATGCGTAATCGCATTTTAGCTAAGCGTGCAAAAGAAAACTATTATCCAGTATTTCATATCGATGTTTATGGAACATTAGGGATTGCCTTTGATAATGATATCGACAAAATCGTAAGCTACCTAGTCGAACTTGCCGAAGCTGCAAAACCTTTCAAGCTTCGAATCGAAGGACCTATTGATACACAAGATCGTCAAGGAACCATGGATGCACTTCGCATCATCACCGCCCGTATCGATGCTCTTGGAACACCACTTGAGATCGTTGCGGATGAATGGTGTAATACGTTAGAAGATATTAAAGAGTTTGCAGATCAAAAAGCTGGACACATGTTACAAATTAAAACACCAGATTTAGGTGGAATCAATAATATTGCTAAAGCTATCCTTTACTGTAAACAAAAGGGTATTGGTGCGTATAGTGGTGGAACATGCAACGAAACCAATCTCTCTGCTGAAGCGACCACGAGTGTTGCGATCGCATGTGAAGCTGATTTATGTTTAGCCAAACCAGCGATGGATGTCGATAGTGGCTATATGATCGTCAATAACATGATGGAGCGAGTCATTGCACTATCCATCAAGAAAGCTAAGGTACATTCATGAAGTATGCAAGTGCAGGTACACTTGAATCCAATGACTGCTTAATCACCGTTGAACCTTCCAAAAAGATGGATATCACCATAGAAAGTATTGTCTTTGAGCAGTTTGGTGACCAAATACATGCTGTGATTGAATCATGGCTTTTAAACCATGGACTGACACTTTTCGTTCATATTCAAGATAAAGGTGCTCTAGATTATACAATCATTGCGAGATTAACCACTGCTGTGAAGCGATTGGAGGCAAATCATGCGTAAAAGTTTACTCTTTATTCCTGCAAATTCACCTGCTATGTTACAAAATGCAGATATTTTTAATGCTGATGGAGTGATTTTTGATCTCGAAGATGCCATCCATATGATGGAAAAAGATGCTGCAAGAGATTTGCTGTTATCCTTTTTTGATCATGTCAAACTCAAAGATATCGAAGTCATAATTCGTATCAACAGTGTCGATTCGCCTTTCTTTTCTTCTGATTTAGATATGGTTTTCAGTAATCTTTTATCCACACGTCAAATCCATACCATACTTCTTCCTAAGGCAACCACTTTGGATATTTCAATTTTGGATCAAAAGCTTAAAGCCTTTGAAGAAAAGCATTCACTTAGTCATCCCATCGGTGTCATTGCATTGATTGAAAAAGCCTACTCACTTTTTGAAATCAGTGTGATTGCCATGTATCCACGAGTGACAGGTCTATTTCTTGGGGCTGAAGATTTGGCAACCGAATTAGAAGTGGAACGCACTTTGCATGGTGAAGAAATTCTTCTAGCACGACAAATGATTATCTATGCGGCCAAAGCATTTGGAATCGATGCTATCGATACCCCTTTTACCGATGTCACCAACGAAGAAGGGCTCATCTATGATGCTAAGCATGCTAAAGCCCTTGGTATGACAGGTAAATCGTGCATTCATCCGATGCAAATCGATGTCATTAATGATATCTTCCAACCTTCAGCCAAAGATCTTGATTTTGCGCGCCGTGTGATGGCTGCTTATCAAGATCCAAACAATCAAAATAAAGGTGTCTTTTCCCTCGATGGAAAGATGATTGATAAACCGATTATCGAACGCGCAAAGCGTATCTTAACTAAGGTCAAATCATGAAGAATAGTTTAGGTCGTGCAGTCCCTGATGACATTATTCCATTTCGTGGGACTCAAGCTATCATTCAAACACAAGAAAGAAAACTCATCCGAAAAGAAATGACTTATGAAGGCATCAAGCCTGTTTTTCACACGCTTGATGATCTTTTTTCATTTTTGGATCCTAAAGATGGCATGACATTTTCGTTTCATCATCACTTAAGAAATGGTGATGGCGTCATCAATTTGATCGTTCATCATCTTGAAAAAACACAACTGAAAAATCTTACGTTTGCTCCTTCTGCCATCTTTCCCATCCATGAACCCATGGGAAAACTGATTAAAAATGGTCAGATTACGAAAATCGTCACCAATTATCTCAATGGACCTGTCGCAAAAGTTGTTGAACAGGGTTATTTAAAGGATTTGCTTGTCATGGATACACATGGGGGTAGACCCAGAGCCATTGAATCTGGAGAACTAAAGATCGATATCGCATTTATTGCAGCACCGGCCGTCGATCCTAACGGAAATGCTAATGGAATTGAAGGAGTTTCAGCGTGCGGAACTTTGGGTTATGCGTTTCCAGATCTATGGTATGCAAAAAAGAAGATCTTAGTAACTGATCATCTCATCCCAACACTTAAACAAATCGATCTTGAAGGAATTTATGTCGATGCGATTTTGGTTGTTGATTCCATCGGTGATCCCCAAGGGATTCAAAGTGGTACAACCAAACCGACACGTGACCCAATTCAACTTAAAATTGCAAAACAAACCGCACGTTTAATGGATGAACTTGGTGCTATTCATGATCAGATGTCATTTCAGACCGGAGCGGGTGGAACCAGTTTAGCCGTAGCTGAAAGTTTAAAGAAGATTATGAAAGAACGAAATATCAGAGGATCCTTCGCATCTGGAGGTATCACAAATTTCCTGGTCAATATGCATGAAAAAGGTTTCTTTGAACACCTTTATGATGTCCAGTGTTTTGATTTAGAAGCTATTGAGTCTTATGGTAGAAATCCCAACCATCATCTGATGGATGCCTCCACATATGGAAATCCCTACGATCATCCAATGGTCAATAAACTTGATGTTGTCATTTTGGGCGCGACTGAAATCGACCTTGATTTCAATGTCAATGTCTCTACCGATAGTCATGGTCATATCATGGGTGGTAGTGGAGGTCATAGTGATACAGCCGAAGGTGCAAAACTTACGATTATCACAACTAATCTAGTAAAATCACGTCTTTCGATGGTGAAAGAACACGTGACATCAGTCACTACCCCTGGCGATTCTGTGGATGTTTTAGTGACTGAACGAGGGATCGCAATCAATCCAAGACGAAAGGATTTACTCGAGAAACTTAAAAATTCCTCTCTACCTATCCTTACAATTCAAGAACTTCTCAATCAAGCCTATCAGATGACTGGCATACCTAAGAAAATAAAAAAATCATCTCAATTTATTGGCGTCATCAGATATCGTGATGGTTCCATCATCGATAGTCTCTATCAAGTCAAAGGAGATTAATATGGATTTTCGGTTTGTTCACGCAACCACATCTTACGAAAAAGAGATGGCACACCATCTTCTTTTATCGCGAGGTTTAATGATCGATGATCACGTGACTGAAACCATCAATCTCTATGTTCTTGACGAATGTATCGGAACGATTTCCTATGATGACAATGTCATCAAAATGATTGCAGTCAAAGAGAATCACGAGAAAGAGAATTTAACAGGTGTTTTACTGCAATATGTGATGCGTCTTTTTGAAGTGAAAGGCATAGGTAAGTATTTCCTATTTACACCCCTTCAAAATGCCATCATCTTTCAAAATCTAGGATTGAAACTTATCTCTCAGACCGAACACATTGCACTATTTGAGAATGCATGGCATCCCATTGATCAAACCTTAGAAAAACTTGCTTCGTCCATTTCGTTTTTCGGTACGAAACGAGCAGGAATTGTCATGAATTGCAACCCGATCACTTTGGGACATCTTTATCTCATTGAAACATGTGCCAAAGAAAATGATGATGTAATTATTTTCCTTGTTGAAACCAATCGGTCTGTGTTTCCTTTTGATATTCGCTTCCGTTTAGTGAAAGAAGCAACAAAACACATGAAAAATGTGCACATCCTTCCTTCTACACCGTATATTATTAGTCCCGCAACATTTCCCACCTATTTCTTAAAAGAAGTCTCTGAAGCTTCTGATATGTTTATCCAACTCGATTTAACCATCTTTAAAGAACATTTTTTCAAAGTTTTCAAACTGACATCGCGTTATGTAGGAACAGAACCTTTAGATCTTTCTACTGCGCACTACAATGAAGCAATGAAAAAGATTTTTGGTTCTTCTCTTCATGTGATCGAAAGACTAGAGCGAAATCAAGCTGTCATTTCAGCATCGAAGGTTAGAGAACTCATGAAAAACCACGCGTATGATGAATTAAAAAAGTGGGTTCCCGAAGCAACCTACCAATTTTTGTTATCTAGTGAAGGTAAGGCACTCTTCTTATGATGAATCCGATTCTTTTAGGACGAGAAGCTAGGGCCTATATGATCGATCTCTGGCTCAAAGACAAAAATCTACTTGTCCTTTCCATCCATGCCAATATACCCGGGGATACGAAAAACTTAAGCGAAGCTTTTTTACTTGTTCACTTTTTTGAATATCACATTCAATCCATCGTTCATACGCTATCGTGTGAACGCTTTTTCAATGATGATGGTCCTTATACACTCTGTTATATTCAACATGACCATCCTGTTTCACTTAAGCAGACACTTGTATCCCTTGAAGATCATCATCCTCTGGGACGAATGATTGATCTTGATCTCTATGATCAAATGAACCATTATTCAAGGAATACCCTCAATCTTCTCCCTAGAAAATGCTACCTATGTGAGGATATTGCTCATCACTGTATAAGATCAAAAAAGCACTCAATCGAAGAACTTCGTGAGTATGTTTTTGTACAAGTCAAAGACTTCTTACTCAAAGAAGTCATTCATATCGCTTCCAAGGCCATGATGGAAGAACTTAATTTAGAAGATAAGTTTGGCTTAATTACGCCATCATCTGCTGGTTCACATGACGATATGGACTATGAGTTAATGCTTAAAGCTCAAAAAGTGATTCTCCCTTACTTTCAAAAGCTCTTTCTTCTGGGTTATGAATCGGATGCTTTATATCACCTCTTTGATCAAGCGAGAGAAATTGGTCTTGAAGCGGAAAAAGATATGCTAAACGAAACCCAAGGGATTAACTGTTATAAAGGCTTAATCTTTGTTTTGGGATGGCTCATGGTTTCGATTGGATACGTTTTAAAACATCATCAAACCGTTGATCACATCTTCACCAATGTTCACCACATGACACATGCACTTTTTGATGATTTTAACCGTCCACCCACCACGTTTGGTGAAAAAGCATATCAGACCTATCAAATTACAGGAGCACGTGGTGAAGCTTATCTTGGTTTTCCTTCTATCCATCATGCGCTTCATATCCTTGAACATCAGCCAAAAAATGATCAGACATTGCGCATGGTCCTAAAGACACTTATTCTTGCCACCGATGATACCGTGATGCTCAAACGATCAGGTACGCTTGAGAACTATCAAAAAATAAAGAAAATGTTTGTTGATTTGGATCCTACCGATCTCCATCAGGTCAAAGAACTCACACACTACATGATCCAAGAACGTTTAAGTTTCGGTGGTGCAGCTGATCTTTTGATCGGGACATTGGTTGTTCATGAGATTCAACGCCAATACTTATAAAAAAAGCCCCAACATAATCTCTGATATGATACCTCCAAAGTAGACACAGGAAATAATATAAAGATAAATATATTATTACTGTTAATACTTGGAGGTATTTTATTTTGAAGAAAAACAAGC
>QZKD01000021.1 GCA_003605085.1 Acholeplasma sp.
GAGTGCTTTTGGATAGCTTTTCCATCAAGTATTGAATTCCTAGTTTGCTGTTAATTAAGTTTGATAGGTTCTTAAAATCTACTTGGTTGGTATCATACCACGTTTTCCTTGATATTGACTTTGCTGTAAGTTTTATAAATTGTGCCAATTTTTGATTATTATCAAGAAAGTTTAGTTCAAAATTAAAGGTGTTAGCAATACCTCTATCTATGAATAATCTTAAATAATCATCTCTGTTATCATTTATATCTAAAATGTAGGGAAGAATGTTAGTATATTTGGGAAGCATATAAAAATCACCTAGCAAAGAAATTGCTAGTATTTGGAGCAGTTCCTCTTTGTTCAATTTCGACAAGTTTAGAGCAACAAGAAACTCTTTGTAGCTGTTATGTTTAAATGAAATAATGTTTAGGCTTGAATCATATTCGATCCATTGGAATCTTAAAATTTCAATTCTATGTTCTTCAGCAACATCCATGATT
This sequence comes from Acholeplasma sp., assembly GCA_003605085.1. Classification (GTDB taxonomy): domain Bacteria; phylum Bacillota_I; class Bacilli_A; order Acholeplasmatales; family Acholeplasmataceae; genus Peloplasma. Next base: position 483 of record QZKD01000021.1, read on the forward strand.
GATATCGAACTTACACTATCTTCAACAAGTTTAATTGCTACAACCTCTAATTGATGCAAAATGTTTTCTCTAACAAAAATGTCTACTGTAGAAAAGGATAATCTCAATAGTTCATTTAACATGTCGGTAAGCTTAGATTTTACAATTCCAGATTCGAAAAGGTCTACAGTGTGTTTTAGGAAAAATGGTACCGAAAAATACTCTGGATATCTATTTTCTTTAACTTGATTGTACAATTCGTTATTTTTTCCAACTCGACGATTAATGTACTCTTGTATATCAAGCGTGCTAATTGGTTCTAAATAAGCAATCTTGTCATTCCCAAAAGGGTTCATATACGAAAAAAAGTTTTTTCTTGAAGTAATTACGATTTTTGTAGATGTCTGCACATTTTGTATATCATCTAACAGGATATTGAATTTACCTAGATAGACAGGATTAAGTTCATCAAACCCATCAAATACAACCAATTGAATTCTTGATGAAAAGAAACTTGATTTGAAATAATATGATAGATCTTGTCCTGAGAATGCTTTTAATCTAATGAGTTTTGTGTGCCATTGGTCCTCGTTTGCATTTTTAACAAGCCATTTAACTTGGGTTGTTTTTCCTACTCCAGCATCAGATAATAAGTAAATAATATTTTCGTTTTTTATTAGTTCATAAAGATCAAGGGTTTCATTTTTCAATACAACCTTCCGGTTAATAAAATATGTTAGGTCTGAAGATGATATTTGTTCTTGATAATCCGTTAGTAAATACTGACGATAAATGGGTTCTATGTACTTTAAATAAATGCCTCGATGCTCTAATGATTCAAGTTGTGTTTCAAGCATATTGCCATAAACCCAATCTGTTTCAATATTGTTTGTTGCAGCGTATTCAGTTATTGTTAGTTCAAATTTCGGATAAACTTCTTCTTTGCTCTCACCTGGAGTGAATCCGAGATAATACGTAATATGATGAACAGGCATTTTATCTTTTTTACTGACTAGGTAGTCTATACCCTTTTTTAAATCATCAACAAGAGCTGATGATATCTTATCAACGTATTTGCATTGAAAAGCATACTGTTCATTTTCAAATGTTATAGGAAGAGTCTCAATAGCTTGCTGGTTAATAAATGACTTAGTTTCTTTAATGTTATACTTTTTCATAAATAGTTCTTTACAAATATTTTCGAATCTTTTATGCATATCAGAATCTGATATTTTAAGTACATTTAGTGTCATTTGGAATATCCTCAATTTCTTATAGAATCTCGTTCATTAAATCGATTATATAACTTTTAATATACTTTGTACATTCCATAATATTTTACTGGTTGTTGCTATATATATTCTTTATCCATTACAGCCGTTTTTTTGATAAATTAAAAAATTATATTTCTGATTTTTTATTGAATTAAATAGGTATGAATATTGCTCACACTTTTTAAGGAAATAGACTATAAAAAGTACGTATTTATTTGACATCAAGAAATCAAAAAGCCACTATTTTGAAAACCTCATCATAACTTAGTAATGCTATCAAGTAGATATTTCAGAGTGTATAAACAAACTCAAATCTCTCATTATACTTTAAAACAACAAAAAATGATGAGATTTTCTCCCATCATTCTAGTTTCATGCATTTTTGGTGTAAAGGATGTTAACTCACAGTATTATCATGCAAAGTCATCGACAGTCCTACTTTGTCGGTGTCGGTGTCAAATATTGCATTTACAAAAAAGACGACTTCATTAGTCGCCATTTCGTTTATATGTGGTAATAATCGATCCTACAAATTCTTTCACTTGATCATTTTTTAATTTCTCAAGTGTGTGAATAATCGTATCAAACTCAAGTTCTTTCGCTTCAACATCTCTTTGCTTCTCAACAAAAATCTTATTATTTTCGGTCTTACAATGATCGCCATGCAGATGATCGACTAAGAGTTCCTCATAAAGCTTTTCACCAGGTCTTAGACCTGTAAACTCAATATTGATCTCTTGATAAGGTTTAAATCCTGCTAAAATGATCATCTTTTCTGCTAAGTCCTTAATCTTTACAGGTTCTCCCATATCAAGAATAAAGACTTCTCCGCCATTTGCGTAGACACCACACTGTAGAATCAAGCCCACAGCTTCTGGTATCGTCATGAAATATCTGGTGATATCAGGATGCGTCACAGTGACAGGACCGCCATCTTCAATTTGCTTCTTAAATAAAGGAATGACACTACCATTGGATCCTAAGACATTCCCAAATCGAACAGCAGAAAATTTCGTGACTTTAGAGTGAGATTGTTGTTCCTGGATGATAAGTTCTGCATAGCGTTTGGTCGCACCCATGACATTGGTGGATCTTACTGCTTTATCGCTTGAGACTAAGACAAACTTCTTCACATTAAATTCATTGGATAAGCTAGCTGTATTATGGGTTCCAATGACATTAGTTCTGACAGCTTCTACCGCACTATCTTCCATCAGAGGGACATGCTTATAAGCAGCAGCATGGAATACAATCGATGGTTTAACGACTTCAAAGATGGATTTTAATCTTTCTCTGTTATAGACACTACCAATATAGACACTTAAATTGAGCTTTCTTCCTGCTTTATGGAACTTACGAAGAAGTTCTTGTTGAATTTCATACGCATTATTTTCATATATATCAAAGATCACTAAGTGTTTGGGTTCAAGTTCTGCGATCTGCCGGCATAATTCACTACCAATCGAACCACCACCACCAGTGACGAGCACGACTTCATCTTTGATAAATCCTTTAATTGAGTCATCGTTCAATTGAATTTCATCTCTGTTAAGCAAATCTTCAATCTTCACATCCACGATGGTAGGTTTCGTGTCATCGCCAAATTCACTCACAGAAAGAAGACGCTTCATACGGCAGTTCTTTTCAGCAACCAAGTTAGCTAATATACTTAACTTGTCTTTAGGATAATTACTGATCGCGATAATGACTTCTTCGACTTTATAGGTGTCGATATAAAACTTAATGGCACTGATGGGACCCACTATCTTGATACCCATGAGTTTTTTTCCAATCTTTTCGATGTCATCATCAACAAAGGCGACAGGAATATTATTTAAGTCTTTATTTCGAATAATTTCTTTCACGACGATTTCACCGGCAGAACCTGCACCAATGATAATCGTTCTTCTGCCTAAGGCTTGTTTCCATTCGATATTGGTTTTTAAATACTGAATGAAACGATTGATGATTCTTGGAATGGTAATTAAAACGACTTCAGTGATCGTAATAAAGATATAAGCAGATTTATACATAAACATCAGATCTGTCACGGCAATAAAGATGACAATCGCAATATTACTCGCAATAGTCACAACAGCAATCTTGATGATATCTTCAAATCCCACATGATTAATAAGCATTTTATAGAGGCCAGAAAAATAATAAACCAGTAGCTTAAAGACAATAATGGATGGTATCGCAATCCATAATTGATCTGCTTCTACTGGAATATCTAAGACCATAAACATAAAAATCGCCATGGCATAAGTCACTGAAATCATGATCACATCAAAGATCATATATTTCATCATATTGACATATCTACCGATTGTGCGACGTTTCATGGATACCTCAAATGCTTCTTTATTTTATCAATATAAGTATACAACATTTCTAAAGAAATTGTTATGTTTCGCTTTCGAATAAGCATAATCTATACGAAATCAAAGAAAATGATGAAAAAAGTGATATTAAGAAAGTTGTCACACCTTTTTCGATGTGACAATTTTAACTATATCATAAAATCGAACAAACAACAAGACCACCTCTAAATCAATCGTTGATGAAAACGTTCACCTTAGGATTCACAATGTTTTAGGTTGATTCGGTATCCCAAGCCCCAGACGGTTTCAATGAGTTCACGTCCATCAGAACATCTAAGCTTCTTGCGTAAACGGGTGATATGAATCCCCAAGGCATTATCAGTTGCTGAATCATTATTATCCCATACGGTTTGAATGATTCTGTCTTTGGAGACAGCAACATCTCTGTGTTCAATCAAAATTTTCACAATTTTAAATTCAACTTCTGTCAAAGGAATGATGCGTCCATCGACAGATATATCACGATTGTCTAAATGGAGTTGAATCCGCCCAAGTCTTTGAATATTTGTGTGAGGACGTTCAACAGAATGTAAAAAGCGTAGGACAGCTTTGATGCGTGCTGCGACCATTTTCGCATTATAAGGAAGCTCGATATTACCTTCTGCGCCTTGCTCCATATAATGTGTGACCTCATCTTCAGATAGATGATCTGTAAGTAAATAAAGTGGAGCTTTAGCAAACGTTTTAATCATTTTCATCGTAAGTACAGTGTCAGCAAAAGATTGTTCAGCACGCATAATGACAAAGTCAATGTCTTGTAGAATCATTTTATACTCTTCAAACGCATTATGTGAATATTCATAGACAGAAAGGAAGTCCTTTTTGAGTTCTTGATGAAGTTCTGAAAACGGTGTAAAATCACTACTAATGAATAAAATATTGTACAAATGGAATGCCCCCAATCATTTATACTTCATAAATTTATTATAGTTTGAATTGCTTTCAATTGTCTTTCATTAAGTAAACTATGCTTTCATCTAAGTTACACTTTAATGACATTTTATGCTAACTATGTCATTTATTATGATAGATGCAATGATGATCAAGCGATAAGTTATCTAAAACATGTTACTTATCGAGTATAACTCGCATCTTATTTTATCATTTGATTTCAAGGATGAAATCTTTTGGAAAGTTGTTTCGAACTTAAGATAAGTGCTATAATAAAACTAATGAGCGCATCATCAATTTCATCTTTATTTGGAGGATCATCATGTCTCAATTCGAAGACTTGCGTATTGTCGATAATTTTTATCAGACATCGAGCTTTTTTCCGATGCCAACCATTCTTATTTCAACCTTAGATGACGAAGGAAATACTACGTTAGGTGCCTATTCTTTATGTTTTCCTTATTATGTTGCGGGTAAAGACTATTACGCGATGATTCTTGAATGTCGTAATAGTTCCAATACAGCCCAAAATCTCCTCAAACGACCTAAGTGTTCACTTAACTTTTTACCTGATAATAAAAAGTATTTTAAAGAAACTGTCCACTTAGGTTTCCCTGGGGATACATCCAAAGAGAAAATGGCGAAATGTAGTTTCCATTTTGAGAATGCTCAATCCATAGATGAACCACGACCCAAAAATGTGACTGAAGCATTTCAAGTCTTTGAATGCACGTGGATGAATGATCTTGAAGATGCGCATTTGGATCAAGCAGGTGAACTTGAAGGCTATCAACCTCCTTACCGGAACTTCAATGGTATCACCTCGAAGTTTGGTGCTCATTTCATTTTAAGAATCGATAAGATATTGATGCAGACACGCTATAAAGAAAGTATCATCCAAGGCATTAAAGAAAAGAGTTTTCCTAAAATTCCTGTGGACTATGGTTATCGTGATAACACTCACTTTTGGTATTCACCATCAACCAAGTTTAGAAAAGAACCTGTTCCTTCCAAAAAGGAAATTGATCTTAAGACCATTCGTTATGCAGCAGATCGTACGGATCCCACCGTTGAGTTTACCGATGATGCATTAATGAAACTAGTCAAAGTCCCAAGAATCTTCTTAAAAGCTGCTTTAGATGGATGTGTCAAATGGGCGAAAGAAAATAACATCAAAACAATTACCGAAAAAGAAATGGTGATGATTCAAGATAAACGGAATCAAGAAAAGAATCGACACCAGTCAACATGAAAAGAGTGAATCTATGAAAGCCATTATATACTATAGTTTGAGTGGACATACAAAAAAAGCCCTTGAAGAAAGATTTCAAGGAGACTTCTTTCGCTTGAAGGGAAAGATTAAAATTCCAAAAAGATATTTTTTTCAACTCGCCTATTTAGGCATGTTTTCAAGTTTTAATGCGAAACTTGCCTATGAGCCTTTTGAAATCGATTTTGATAAATACAATGAAATCGTTTTGGGAAGTCCCGTTTGGGCATGGACGATCTGTCCCTTTATGAAAAAATTTTTAAAACACAATAAATTCAAGAATAAAAAGGTTACCCTTTTACTCACGAATGAAGGTGGTCCAGGCAAAGCCATGGAGCACTATAAGAAATACCTAGATCCGAGTAATGAGATTGTAGATGAAATTAGTCTTGTTTTGGGTCTTGATTACGAGAAATCTACAATTATTAAGAGATGAAAGAAAGTGATTTTAATTTGAGTTAAAAAGTGCATTACACTTTTTGTAACTTCATTTACAATCATCGATTTTAACTTTTGAATTGTAATAAACTGGTTTTTAACTAACACTATTTTAGATTGTTAATTTCTTTAAGTATATCCTTCCACTTCCACTTAATTATTTGATCTTCTGATAATGAGTTAAGAGGTTTTGTCACTTCTTTCTTTTTTCGTCCTTTTATCAAAATATATCTCTTATTCAATTCTTGGGCAATGCTTACTTCTGCTGCAACTCCTTTTGCATCTTTGGTGCTTTCACCACATAGAACGATCATGCAATCGGATTTCTGTATTCTATTTCTCGCCTCTATTTTCCATTTCTCGGAAATGGGATCTTTTATTGATATATCTGAAATAATGAAAGGAATGTCAACATTCTGAGATTGAGCAATAAAGTTGTTCTTAATATCAAGATCGTGCTCATAATCAAAACTAATAAAGACTTTGAGTTTCTTCATAGATTAACCTCCTTATCAAATTCAACAATTTTGTATTTTGTATTATAAAGTATTAATGGTAGTTTATCCATTACGACATAATCAGCTAATATATAGTCAATTCTTCGATTTTTCATATTTTCAAAATTATATTTTTCTATTATTTTGGCAATAGCGATTAATGAATCAAATGTCGTAATGCATATGTGCTTTTTTAGATTCAAATCTTTTGCAGGATTTAATAATGTTTCATCCGTTAACCGATCGTTAAACTCAGTGAGTGACATTTGAGTGAAGCCATTTAACAACATAAAGATATTCCATCTCAAATGTTCATATTTCGCAATATCATTGCGTATATTTAAAGCTTGATAACGATCAAAATCATTTAAATTATCCAAGACATTCCATTCATCTATATTCGGATTGTAGCCATATTTATTATAATATTTTAAACTAGCATCTAATCCTTCATCACTTAAGTCGAATCCTAAGATTCTTAATTTATTCCTGATGCACGGAATCGAGAATAGACTTGATTTTTTATCGTAATAACTTAATCCAAACCAGTTTGATTTATATAATGTTTCGTGAATCCTCTGAGATATAATGCTATATTGTTCATTAACTATATTTTCGTATGTATATACATCGGATAATGCACCAAATGAAGAAAAGGATGCTTTGCATGACAGGTTTGATGTATCAAGATTCTTATTCTTCAATCGAGTCATGATTTTAAATGATAAGTTTTTAAATTGGTATTGAAATGAATTAAGTAATTGTTGTGTAATGATTAAATTTTTCACATCATCACCTACTGCAACATAGATTATATTTTCACTGTTTTGGACAATCTTGTTGATGAAGTTCTTATAATCATCTGCATTCATTAAATTGAGTTTAAGGCACTCAGTATTTTTTTTAATTGCATCAAAACTAGGTAGTTCGAGATAATCCTTGTCTACAGGTTGCGAAAGATCAACATTTATGTTTCGTAAGATATGTGATAAATTATTTTCATCATCATTTGTTATAATAGTGTACTTAATCGATTGATCGATCATGTTATCTGGTAAATAATATCGATATATACTACTGTTTGTCATACCAAATCCAATAAAAACAATATGTTTATGGGTACTAAAATGATTGATAACAGGATTCTTCATAATAACATCATATGCAACAGTATTATGGTAACTATAAATTGTTATATGACTATTATATTTATCATCATATGCATAAAGATCAATGTTATCCAATTGATTTAACTGGATATAGAAACGAAGGTCACATGTTGATTTCTTAATATGAATTTCTTCTCGTTCTAAAAAGTGATGTGCTTCATTCAACAAACGGATGTTTTTAACTTCATCATCATAAAGTGATATAAAACGTATTTGTTTTTTATTTATTTTGACGATATCATTCAAGTTAATGCAATGGACATCAATAGCTTTAAAACATAAGTACAAACTAGGAAACTCTTTAACTAAATGAAGGTTATCAGTAATGTTATTGGTTAATATGATGAGCTTAGATTTTTTTAGACCAAATAAAACACGTTCAAACTTTTTATTATTTACAAGTGAGTTTAAAAAAACTTGAATATTTTGACTTTCTCCATATAAAAATATATGATTTTGCAATCGATAAAGTCTAAATTGATATGATCTAAGTAATTTTTGAAATATTAAAACAAATATGCTATATAAGAAGAATGATGAAAACGAATAAGAAATGATGTGGAAAAGAATGAAAAAGGATGAATTGCTAAGTGCAGTCAGCATAATATCTACATCAAACTTTGCAGTCATTGTTTCAAGAGCTTTGGTAAAAGCAACTGTAAAGATCAGTTTTGAATTGAAACTATATATCCCTTCATATTGAATTCCCAAATAATATATGAAGAAAGTTATAATTAAAAAAGAAAGAATAGTTATGATTTTAAATGTGGTCTCCAAAGGTATATTCCTTTTGAAACTATAATAAAAAGTAAGTATAATTCCAATAAATGGTACTATCAAACTCATATATAAAATTAAAATAGCTACATCAGACATCTTCTTACCCCCAAAGATAAAATTCTAAAACTGCTTTGTTAATATACATTATAACGCAAAACACTCATTTTTATATCTCGGTCTTTTATCAATAATATAAAGATTAATCACAAAATTTATAGATAAATAATTGTTTTCAAATAGGATGTGCTATACTGTAAACAAAAACGATAGGTGGGAAATATGGAATACGGGGAATTTTATAATACTATATTGATGGGATTTCGTCTTTCAAGAATTGAGTTTCTTTGGGGATCTCCTTTTCCTTTTGCAAAAAAGGCATTTAAATCAGGGAAAAAAGAACTAGATTTAATGTTAAAACAAGATGGATTTGTATCGAAAGAAAAGAAGGATTCACATATTTATATGGATAGTGTACTGAACTATTATCGCTCTAAAAATATACAAAAATATGAATACATTTTAATAGGTATTGCAGTTCAGCGCTATTCTTTGGTAAAAGCGAACACGAATGAAGAAGATAAAAATGAACTTAAAGATATTGCGTATTCAGCACTTCAAACAATTTCATCAAAAACAATCAAGGATAAACAATCATTTGCACAAATGCTGATTGAACACTCAGAAACTGAATTTCCTGACATGATCGAGATACTTTTTGACTATTTAAATACAAAGCCTATTACTAATAACAATCGAAATGTTAATAGCGACGGATATGTTTTTATTAGTTATAGTACTGAAGATGCTGGCATCGTTAGTAGTATCAAAGAAGTCATCGAGAAAAACAACATCAGAACTTGGTTTGCTCAAGATGACATCAAATATGGCGATAGTTATGCAAAAGCTATCGAAGATGCGATATCTAAAGCATCATGTTTTCTTGCTATTCTTTCTGCTAATTCAGTTAAATCAAAATGGGTTGAAAAAGAAATAGATCGAGCACTCAATCATGGAATCATTGTGATTCCTTTGCTAATTAACGATATTAAATTGCCAGATGCATATACCTTTTATTTAACAAATAGTCAAATATGCAAATTGAGCAATGTAGGTAACGAAAGTTTTGAAAATCAAATGATGAAGATTGTTCATGTGATTCAGTCCACACTTACGTAGAGATTCAAATTGATGACATAAACAATTATTAATTTTCATTACACCAACTAAACAAGAATCTATTATAAAAAACGAAGGACCTTTTGAAGGCCCTTCTTTAATTATACATTTTTAACGATGATCGCCGTTCCCATGCCTCCACCGATACATAAGGATGCTAGACCGAGGTGACTTTCTCTTTTCTTCATTTCATGAATAAGTGTCACAACAATTCTCGCACCGGATGCACCGACAGGATGACCTAAGGCGATGGCACCACCATTGACATTGGTTCTTTCTAAAAACCAAGCTTTCGTGACACCTAAATCCGTAGATAATTCTTTAATGACTCCTAAACTTTGTGCAGCAAACGCTTCATTGAGTTCAAGAAGATCCATATCTTTTAAATTCATTTTCGTTCTGTTCAATACATTCTTAATCGCATTGACAGGACCTAATCCCATGACTTTGGGATCGATCGCTGCCTGATCCACACCAACGATTTCTACTAGAGGAGTGAGGTTGTATTGCTGTAGTGCTTCTTCAGAGACGAGCATCACATACGCTGCACCATCATTTATCCCTGAGGCATTGCCAGCAGTCACAGAACCATCCTTCTTAAATGCAGGTCTTAATGTTGCAAGTTTTTCTAAGGATGTCTTTCGATTTGGATATTCATCCTTATCAAAAGGGATGAGTTCTTTACCGACCTTAACATCGATAGGAACGATTTCATCACTAAAGCGTCTACTATCTACAGCCATGATCGCTTTTTGTTGGGAGTAATACGCAAACTCATCTTGCTCTTCTCGTGAGATCTGATGTTTTTCTACGATGTTTTCTGCGGTAATTCCCATATGAATCCCATCATAGGCATCTATCAAAGCATCATAGATCATGTGATCGACGACTTCAAAGTTTGCCATTTTCGCACCACTTCGTGTTTTATAAGGAATGAGATAAGGGGCTTGACTCATCGATTCCGTCCCACCAGCCACAATCACGTTGGCCCATCCTGACTTGATTTTTAAATAGGCATCCATAATGGCTTTCATTCCTGAGCCACATACCATCGATACGACATAGCCAGGAACAGAATGAGGACATCCTGCACGTAGTGCTACCTGACGGCCAAGGCCTTGGCCTTGACCTGCAGGTAAGATATTTCCTGAGATCACTTCATCGATTTTGGCTGGGTTCATCTTGGTGTCTTCTAAGATTTGTTTGACCACTGCAGCACCGAATTCCGAAGGGGAAACACTTGAAAGTGATCCCAGGAAGGTACCAATCGCTGTTCTTTTCGCAGCGACGATATAGACTTTAGACATAAGTAACCTCCTAGAAAAGGAGTAAACCTAAACCAATGATGACACCAGAATAGAGTAAGACGATTAAACAGTAACCCATAATGTTCTTCGCACCGAGTTTCGCAATTCCTAAAACAGGAAGTGCCCAGAAGGGTTGAATCATGTTGGTCCATGCATCGCCCCATGCGATAGCCATCGCAGTTTTCGCTGCATCGACACCTAAGGTTAAACCAGCAGGCATCATAATAGGACCTTGAACTGCCCATTGTCCACCACCGGAAGGTACGAAAATGTTGACGATACCCGCAGATAAGAAGGAGAATAATGGGAAAGTGGTTGCGTTTGAAATATTCACGAAGAAATCAGAAATTGCGCCTGCTAAAGAAACATCCGTTGGACCTTTAGCAACCATAATCCCCATAATCCCTGCATAAAAGGGGAATTGAAGGATAATCCCACCGGTCGATTTTGCTGCTGAGTTTACGGCTCTTACTGTATTGATCGGTGTCCCATGAAGTGCAATCGCAGTAAATAAGAAAATGAAAATGACGATATTTAAATTTAAATTGAAGCCATTGTCAATAAAGTATTTAATAATAAAGATGAACCCAATCGCTGCTAAGAGGTAATTAATAATCTTGCTGTTTTCCAATTTTTCAGCAGGTGTCATATCTTTTCTAGCAATGACAACAGGTGCTTCATCATCTTCTAATAACTTAGGATCAACAGTCTTGACTTTATCGCCTTTTGGATGCATTGCTGCAAGAAGTAAAGGTAATGTGACGACAATGACTGCAACAATGATCAAGTTAAAGCTTGAGAAAATGGTGAGTGATGTCGAAATAGGTTCAGTCACTACTCCACCGGTTGCAGTTGCTAAGGCAGCATTTGCGGTCGCAAGAGCTAGAGGAATGGATCCTGATAACCCAGCATGCCAAATCAAGAAACCGGCATACGCTGTAGCCACTAATAATGGATAGTCAATCCCTTTGACTCTTTTCGCGACTTCTTTAGCAAAAATCGCACCAATGACTAATCCAAATCCCCAGTTGATGAAGGATGCGATGAGTGAGACCACAGAAACGGTCACAATCGCAGCAAACTTTGTCTTGGGAATGCCTGCTAACCAACCAAGACCTTTTTTGAAGGCTGGTGCAGTTGCCAAGATGGTACCTGTTACAAGAATTAATGCCATTTGCATTGAGAATTCTAGCAACTTCCAAAATCCACCATACCAAGCTTCAACGATGCCGATAGGTGTCATCTTAGTCACGAATAAACTGATAATGATGACTAAGAAGGTTAACACGATCGCAAAAATAAAGGGATCGGGTAAGTACTTTTCCACGAGTTTCACTGAACCGGTGGTCAACTTCTCAAAAAACTTTTTCATTTTTCTCTCCTAGATTTCCATAGTTTTTAAATCATCACTGATGATCAGTGTTGGTTCTGTAGCGTTTTGAATCTGTTCAATCGTGACACCTTCGGCAAGTTCTTTTAAAACAAGTCCCTTGTCTGTGACTTCCATCACACCAAGTTCGGTAACGATCATGTTTACTTCCTTAACAGCGGTTAAGGGAAGTGTGCACTTCTTTAAAATCTTAAACGTATCGCCTGAAGTATGTTGCATCGCAACAATCACCTTTTTAGCACCGACGAGTAAGTCCATCGCCCCACCCATGCCAGGCACCATTTTGCCTGGGATGATCCAGTTGGCGATACTTCCTTCTTCATCTACTTGTAGTGAGCCTAAGACGGTTGCGTCCACATGGCCACCACGGATGATGCCAAAGGAAGTTGCACTGTCAAAAAATACTCCACCGGTAAACATGGTGACAGGCATGCCACCTGCATTGGTTAGATCCCAGTCTTCATGATCTTTATCAGGAACAGGACCTAGTCCTAGCATACCGTTTTCGGATTGGAAGGTGATATCGATCTCTTTGGGGACAAAGTTTGCGACCATGGTCGGTAAACCAATCCCTAGGTTGACGACATCCCCATCTTTAAGTTCTTTAGCCACACGTCTAGCAATGATTTCTTTTGGATTCATCATGATGCTTTACCTCCCATTATGTAGTCAATAAAGATATGAGGGGTATGAATCATATCAGGATTGAGCTCACCGATTTCAACGACAGTTCTAGCTTCAATACCGACGAGTTCAGCTGCAGTTGCCATCAAAGGGTTAAAGTTTCGTGTTGTTTTTGAGTAAATCGTGTTTCCTTTTTTATCGACGATATGACCGAGTAATATCGCGACATCGGCTTTGAGTGGTTTTTCTAAGATGTAGTCTTCTCCATTACTATGAATGACTTGCTTTCCTTCTTGGACAATGGTTCCGCGTCCAGTAGGCGTTAAAAATCCTCCTAAACCTGCACCAGCCGCACGAATCCGTTCTGCTAACGTACCTTGGGGTACAAGTTCTACTTCCATTTCACCTGCCTGCATTTTTTTACCGGCGATAGGATTTAATCCGATATGTGAGGCGATGAGTTTCTTCACCTTTCCTGCATCAATGAGTTTACCTACACCCACACCAGGAAGTCCCGCATCATTGCAGATGATCGTTAATTCTTTAAGATCACTTTCTAGGATCGCGTCAATTATTGTGGTTGGTGTTCCAATATTCATGAACCCACCCACCATGATGGAAGCTCCATCACGAATTTTCGCGACAAAAGCCTGTTGTGTGGTCAATTTTTGTTTCATCATGACCCTCCTTATTTATTCAAATACATGTAAGCACTTACTTACATTATATACGAAGTAATTTTGAAATTACAAGCGTTTTCAAGCATTTTGTTAAAAAAAATAAGTTGCCTATAGGCAACCTATCTAAAGGGTATAAAGTTTGGTTAAATCCAAGATGAATTTATCGATCAAATCATGGTAATCGGTATCATGATAGATCTCAGGTGCATAGACCTTTAGGGTGAAAATTCCCATGATCATGGAAACAATCGAGGTTGCGACCAGTTCAGGATCTCCGATGAATGTACCTTCTTCTTTTTTCTTTTTAAAATAATCCTTCATAAATGCTGTGTAGTCGATGGTATTGGTGAACCGTTTGGATGTATCATCGGTCTCTTTCACCTGAATGAGATACATCTTTTTATTGTTCTGAAGGAACATGTAATAGACATGAGTGAAGATAGAAATATCCTTTTTTACATCTCCTGTCACTTCATGTGCAATCTTATCGATAATGTTTCCTTCAAAGGCGAAATAGCGTATCACAGCCTGTAAAAGATTACTCTTGCTTTTAAAATGCCTAAAAACGGTGAGTTCATTGACGCCAGCAACTTCAGCGATTTTACGTGTTGATGTATTGGCGTATCCATTTTCTGAAAATAGTTTGGTTGCTGCCAGTAAGATTTTCTTCTCTGTTTCTTTCATAATCATGCCCCCATGTTTTGTTTTGCCATCATAGGATAACACAAAATCCATTGATTTTCTATAGGTAAAGTGGTCGAAGTAACCCATTTAATGCTTGGATGCTTTCTAGATAATTCTTATCGATCATCAGAAAGTGAGACTCACCTGGAATCATATGGACGATTGTTTGATAGCGGTGAGCAGTTTCTTCTAATTTATCAGGAGTGATGATCAGATCCCCAAGACATCCCACGACCAAGATCGGAATAGATATATTTACCTCTAAAGGTAAGAAAGGTTTTAACAAATCCTTCTTGATGACTTTGGATTCTTTAGATAACTTAGATCTTAAGACTTTCATCTCTTCTTCTGTGATCTTAGAAGATAATACATACCGTCTTAAAAGTTCATCAATCCCCAATTTAGGTTCATTTAAGGTTTGACGCATATCCCTAAGAAATTGTGTGCCTTGTGAAAAAAAGATGCCTAAAGGGGTATTGGGGTCGATTCCGTTCGCGTTAGCAGAGGATAGTAATACAGCAGCATGGATTAATTCTTGATGATCTTTTAAACTGCGCTGCAAAATCGCACCACCCATGGAGTGACCGATCACGATCGGTTTTTCTTCTAGCTGTTCAACGACATGAATGAGATCATAGACATAATCATCCATCGTCGCATGATCGACCAAATCTTCTCCATCACTTAAACCATGCCCCCGCAAGCTCATCGCATACGCAAACACACCTTGAGTTTCTAAATAATCGAGATATCCTTTAAAATTCCATGCGGCCCCTGCGGCTCCATGGAGAAAGAGTAATGGATAGCGATTGATGATATGTAGGGGATGATTTTGAATAAGTTCAAGTTTCATAACTCATGTCCTTAGAGTAAGATTTCATAAACATTGAGCACTTTGATACCAAGCACATAATATGTATGTGATTGAGGGACATCGTGCTGTTCAAAAAGAAGTCTACCCCCTGATTTTAACACAACTTTGATCGAACGTAAGTTGGTAGGCTCTGCGGTGACAATAAGCCTTGAATACCCATGTTCTTTCGCTAGGTTTTTAATCATATCTAAGGCATAGTAACTATATCCGTGCCCTTGATATTCTTTTTTAATGCTATAGCCGATATGACCATGAATCATCGTCATATCATCATAGCCTAAACGTAACGCAATCATCCCGATAGGAATACCGGCAAGTAAGATATCAAAATGATAGGAAGGAAGACTATCGATGGCATCCCGCACACAAAAGACCTTGAGTTTTAAATCAAGAATGGGTCCTTTGATGTACTCCTTATGCAAAAGCTTTTCATGCATCATGCAATCATAAAGGGATACCATAAAACTCCTTTAGATAAAGAATAAAGATAAGGCAATCAAGATTTGTGCCCCATAATAGGTGAGAAGATTCGCTGCAATAAGCACTTTTCTATTCATTCCTTGAAAATAGATGGGTGCTAAAATGAGATCTGAAATGCCAAAAAGAATGGCTCCAATCATTAAGATGAGATAGCCAGGTTGAAGACCATGAATGCTTACCATCATGATGGTTTGTCCAATCATGAAAAAGATCAAAAACGCATAGAGATACGAAGGAATACGTGATTTTCCCATCTGAAATTTTAAAACATAACTTCCTGAAATGATGATCCCTGCCATCACGATGCCGATCACTAAACTTAAAAGATAAAACTCACTTTCCAGAATCGTCCCAAAAAGATACATCACGTGACCAAGACCAAAAGCGGTAATCCCATAATTGATAATGGTTTTATCTTCTTTAGGATCATTTAAGGGACGAAGAGCTAACACAAGATCCCCAATAAGCCCTAAAACAAGCCCTAAGAGAAACCAACCATAGAGACTCGGTAAAATGACCTTATCCATCGCAACAAAGACCGCTAATCCGACAAATGACACCGATGCCAAAGCCTTGTAGGCAAAGGCTTCCAAAGGCTTACGTGTTAATTCCACATAAATATAGAGAATCGCTAAGATGCTTGCAACACTCAAGAGAATATAGATCAACCTTCATCACTCCTTCTTATCTTTAAAGTAGATATCAGAGATTAAAAACCGGGACATAATTTTACGTCTAAGTCTTTCTTCATGACTTTCAAAGGTAAAAATCGAGAAGACTTCCCATAAGAGAAACCATCCTCCGATAAAGAAACCTTCAATCATGATATCAAGAAATAAGGTATCTGTAACTGTGTTTCTTAAAAGGTAGGCTGAGGTTAAAAAGGTGATGGCTAACGAAAGATAAATCATCATCTGACGATAAAAGCGTTTAAGCTTACGATCGATAAAGCCGATGACGACTTTAAAGTTATTCATCACCGAAGAGATACTACGAAACTCTTTATCGAAATCTCTTAAACTCGATGGCATGTAAAAACAGAGTTCAATCGATTCATGAAGAGGGATCTCAGAAGACATCTGTTCGATATATTCCAATAATTCAGGTTCAATATCTCTTTTTCTTAAAGGGGATGCATCCCAACCATTAAAGAGTTCACCATAATTGTCCAAAGAGATTTCAATTAGGTAACTATCGGTTTCTGGGTTTTGATTATAAACGTGTTGATAAATATGTTTTTTAAGTTTTTTCATGGGTGATATCCTTCTGTATCAAGGTTTGATACGTGTTTGGTTCATAGGTTTTAAGGACTTTGAGCATGCGTAAGGTATTCATTGCTCCGTAGCGTCCTTGTTCAAGATTAAAATGGGTTAAACCAGATATTTTAGTACCTTTAGGCATAAAGGGACCTTTCATCTGGGATTTAAGTAAATCAAGGGCATCCTTCATTCTTGGATCATAAGGGAAATGGATGGAAGCAAAGCATTCTAAGGCACGTAAAATATCATATTTCCAACGTGCTGGGTAACTTGCTTTCGTCATGATTGGATGAATGGGGTCACCAGTCTTTTTATTTTTGAAAAGATCACGTTCAAGCAAAACTTCAATCCCTTGATAAAGAGCATCTCTCACTTCATCTCTTCGATAGGTATAGCCTTGTTTTAAGACTTGGTGAAAAGCTTCGATGACAGATAATGTCGTATGGACAGAGGATATATGCGGCTTAGGTTTTCTTTCCCATGAGCAGTTCCAACCACCATCTGGCATCGGATGATCGAGTATGTAATCAATGATTTCATCAATTTTTGGACTTTGATGTTCTCCGTAAGCACTCATATTTAAAACCATGGCAGAAACACACATATCGAGATGGACATGTTTGTTATACATGCCGTGATTGGGCCATAGATACGTAAGTAAAGTCTTTAATCCCTCTTGATAGATAGGATGTTTAGGGTCAATTTCCATGGTCATCAGTTCTAACATCGTATAATGCGTAGAGATCCATTTGGGACTATAGACACCGCCACCCCACATCTTCTTATTTGCATCAAAAAGGTTGAGATAATCGTTGATATAACCTTCTGTTTGATAGGGAACCTTTTGACCTAATAAATGGATTTTTGTTAAACGCTTGACGACTGGGTTTTGTAAGAGTAACCAATCTATAACTTGCATCGTTTCACCTACTTTTGACAATGCTTACAATAAATGACTTTTCCTCCAAGATATGCTTCTTTGACGAGTGGTTCATCACAGATCGGACAACGCTCACGAGTGTTTTTCATCAAGACTTCATATCCACCAGGATCACCCGTGAAATGAAGCACATGATCTCTTCCACCAAAGGTTGTCATCTTATCAATGACAGCCACGAGACTGTGATAAAGTCTTTGTTTATCCTCTTCACTTAAGGTGTTGATCTTTCTTTTGGGTAATAACTTCGCATCAAATAAAATATCTTGTAAGATTCCATTGCCTAAACCAGGAATCGTTTGACCTGTCGCAAGCACTTGTTTGACTGTTCCCTTTTGTTGATTAAGTCCAGTGGTTTTCACGAAATAATCAAAAGTGAAATCATTTGATAAAGGATCGATGGCTTCAATCGCTCTTTGATAGTAAGGCATGGTTTTCTTTAAATCATCTTCAAATCCATAAAGAATAAATCCATAGAGTTTAATCTTAAATTCTAAGATCATTTCATTATTAAATTGGATCATGAGTTGATGTTTAAGACTCTCCTGATGAAGTGATTTATACTCTGGATTGACATCTTCACCTATCGCAAGTTCACTTCCATCACTAAGCATAAAACGAAGATAATGCGAGTAGGATTTAAGGGAAGTGATGGTCTTTCCTAAAAGAGCATCTTCCATCGCTTTAGGTTCAAGATTCATCCAGCAAAATGAATGAGGTGACTTAAGTGCCTTCACATCCGTGATGATTAAATTTTTAAATAATGTCGTGCCTTCTTTAGCCAGAACTTTACTTTCAGGAAGTTCAATCACGGACCATCAACTCCAATCTACCCATCTATTAGTATACACTAAATATGCGATAATAAGGCTATTTACATCGATTTATCATGGAATAAAAAGAAAAATGAAGGCGGACCTTCACTTTTCATTCTCATCATTAACGATGTTGATTCTTTCTTTCAAAGTAAGTGAATCGGTGTGTCATGTTTTCGCCGATTTTGATGAAACCGAACTTTTCAAAGAGTTTAATACTGATCGCATTATCCTGATCAATTCCGGCATAAAAGGCATCAATATTTAGGCCAATAATAGACTCAGCATGGATCAAAAAATCATGCAATATCATCGTTCCGTAACCCTGATGACTTTGTCTGGGATCGACAATAAAGGGGTTAATACCGCAGAGAAAACGTCCTTCTTTATCTTTAAAATAATCGAGGACCATAATCGCAGTGGTTTTTTGTCCAACACAGGCAACCATAGTATAATTTCCGACAAGTGAAACTTCGTCGGGATGCCGTTGGTACCAATCCGATTGGAACTGCATGTGCTCATTGTGTCGCTTAATGCGATTCATGTAGGAGGCATGTTGACTGTATGTGGGGTCTCCCCATGAATCAATCTCTGTGTCGATACGTGAATCGTATTTACGCCATTTCATGACTTCACCTCTTTGATTTATTATATCATTATCTAAAATGAAGATTGATTTTTTTCTTATTTTTTCAAGGTTTTATCTTGAATATCAAGAAAATATCGTTTTAAAATACCGAAAATGATCCCTATTGCGATCCCTATTCCGATGAGAACAATCATGAATATTAGGATACCAGGAGCATCTTCTTGATCGGCAAAGATGTACATACCCGGTAGATTAAAGACATTGATGATGGAGAATCCATAACTAACATTCTGGATTCTTTTCAGACGTTTGACAAGACGATCGATAGATACTGCTTTTAGAATCATGCTATGCAAAATGTTTAAATTTTGGGAAAAAATATCGGTCAGTAAGTAAAATGATCCAGTCATAATAAGGATATGAAGGATGAAAATCCATTTTGGATAATCATCCCATAATGCTTTGATGATATCAAAACCAAAGAACGTCATAAACAGTGTACACAAAAACAGAAATAGAAAAAACAAAACAGATGTCAATAATTTCTCAAATCGTCGCATGGATAGCCCCCCTTTTATTTCACTTCAAAGATAGAACCCACTTTATGATATCCTTGTTTAATGTAATAATCATCTTCATCAGACATTACAAAAACGGTTAAATTAGGAAACTCATGTTGGATATGTTCGATTAATAACTTTCCATATCCATGACCTCGTTTATCTTTTCTTACTAAAAGATCTAAGATATAGATATAATAGCTATAATCTTCTATAGCACGAATGTATCCAATCACTTCATCTTCTTCATAAAGAAGATATGTTAAAGACTTTTCGCAATTAAGAAAATAGAGATCCCGTTGATCAGGTGCTGAATATATTGCCCACATATCTCCTTCTGAAAGGAGTAAATCCAGGAGTTTGGTATCTTGTCTTTTACGGTAAGGTCTAATTTTAATCATAGTAACTCCTCTTATTTTTTATTTCCATGTTCATCAAAGTTTTCATTTAACTGACGTTCTGTCATAATAATGGGAATGATCATCAAAATAAGCAAGATAGCGGTAAGAAAAAGCGAATGGATGGCCATCTGATCTTCGGTTTCTTGATAGATGACAAACATAAAAATCATCGTAAGCAGATATCCAATAACGCTATACTTAATCCAGTATTTACCCATCACTTGATGGGCAAAGACCCAGGTGTCCATATTTTTCATTGATCGTTTTGTACGATAACCATAAAGACTATTGATCTTTTTGGGAGGATGTTTGGTCATCACGTAACCAAATACAAGCATCATCACAGGTAGCAGCAAGTTAGAACCTAAGAGGATTAACCATAAACTGTTCATAATATCCCTTCTTTCGATGAATAAGTTCTTAGAAAACGATTTTATATGGGAAACACGATGCGGTCATTTGACCGCCCAAGACTGCGGGATCACTTGCTGCATATGTTTTCGCATCTAAATCATTTTCTGCGTAAAAAACGACAAAACCAAACCCGTCATCTTTGGGATCTTCTGTTCTTCCGACATGGATGACTTTTCCATTTTCAACATCTTTTTTTAGTCTTAAAAAATGGGTATTAACTTGATCCTCATCCTCTTTTGTCCATGCATCATCTAAATAAAGTCTAGGATTTAATTTAAGTAAATAGGCATAGGTCTTCATCTGCTACTCCTTTTTTTGATAACGCACTTGTTAATCACTAAGTGTGAAAAGATTGGGTTTCCTTTTTTCTAAGATCATCAGAATCATCAAAACTACAACATAACCTAAAATCATAATGAGGTCAATCCATAAATCACGAATGAACATTTCACCAAAAAGATTGACAAAATAATGGAACAGAATAGGCAAAATTAAGTTCTTCATACCTACTTGATATAAGTATCCCATAATAAAGGATTGTATCAGAATATATATTCCAAAAAAGAGAAACTCATAAGAGAAAATTCCTAGTGCATTCTGATAGGTACCCACGATAAAAAATAAGGGGATATGCCATAAAAACCAGATAATTGCTGTATAGATTTGGGCTTTTTTAAATGAAATGCTGTAGAGTTGATCAAAAAGAACCCCACGCCAGCCCATTTCTTCGGGAATAGGACCAAAAAACAAAAGTCCGATAGCATAAACGATACCCATCCTTTGAAATTCAGGATCAAGATTAAGATGTCCCGTGATGATAAGCTGGGCAAAAAGAGCGATCAAAATAGGTATAGAGACGATCAACCAGGCAAGAAAACGGATGTCTTTAAGATGGGTAAATCTTAAAAAATATGTATGATAACTCTTGGTTTTTACAAGGTAGATGAGAGTTGCGATCAAGGGGCTCGCCCCACCCAAAAGATGCAAAGGTAAGACGAAAGCTGAATCAGGATTGTTGTGGGAGAGGATTGCTGCGAGGATCCATGATGGATAGGTAATCGAAAAAACGATCCCTACAAAGAGTGTAATCTTTTGTTTAGCAGACAAAGTTATCAACTCCCCACTCGATCATGCGCAAGCATTTTTTAACTTGATTTCTTTTCTAATAGTGAAACACTTTCGACTAAGGATGTATAAGGAAACATGTCGATAGGAACGGTTTCAATTAAAGTGTAATCTTTGGATAATTCAAAAATATCTTTAGCCAGGGTCGACGGATTGCATGATCCATAGATCAAGCGCTTAGGTTTATTTTGTAAAATGAGTTCAATCGTCTCACTACCCAAACCCACTCTCGGTGGATCAAAAAACATCACATCAATCTTTTTCTCTTTTAATCCAGAAAGGGCACGTTTAAAATCGCTTTGTAAAACCGTCACATTGGTGATGCCATTCTTTTCTAAACTAAGTTTTGCACTTTCACACGAAGAGGGATCCACCTCAATCGCGTAAACTGATCTGCAATCTTTATGAATATAATGGGAAACGGGTGCGATTCCTGCATAGGCATCGATGGCGATCTCATGACTCTTGAGCTGGGCAAGTCGTTTCATTTCGAGATAGAATTTATGGGCTTGTGGAGTATTGAGTTGAAAGAATGCTTCAGGTTTAAGTTGATATTTTTGACCATTGAGTTCTTCTTCAATCGTTTCTTTGCCATAGATCAGTTCAAGGGCTTCGCCAAAGAAACCCATTTTTTTCATATCAGGATGAAGTGTTTGATGAACGGATTTGACAGTGGGTTCTTTATGGACTAAATCTCTGACCACCGCTTCAATACGGTTCGATTTTTTAAGCATAACAAAGGTCACTTGAGCTTCTTTGGTTCCTTCAGCAACCCTGACCACCAACGCACGGACATAACCTTCTCTTTTTTTAGGATCAAAGGCATCCATCTGATGCTTGGCCATCAAAAGGATGATGGTATTGAGTATCCGGTTAATCTCTTCATTTTGGATGGGGCAGCCATCGATCGCGATAAAGCGATTAGAGTTCTTTTGATACATGCCAAAACGGTTTTTATTTTTAATTCTTTGGACGGGGAGAGACGCTTTATTTCGATAATAGGTGGGATGTTCAGCACCTAGAGTCTTTTTCACTTGTTTGTGGGTGAATTCTATCCCTGCATAGCGCTCAAAACTACGAATAATCATCTCGCGTTTTTGTTCTAACATCGCTTCATAGGCGATATGTTGTGTCTGACAACCACCACACTGATGATAGATCGGACAAAAGGGTTCCACGCGATCTGGACTAGGTTTTCTCACCTCAACCAGTTCACCGATGGCTCTGTTCTCTAAGACTTCCTTGATATTGACCTTAACTTCTTCACCGGGTAATGCATGGTCAATAAAGATGGCAAGTTTTTGGTAATAGGCAATCCCTTCACCATTAATGCCCATCCGTTTGACATCGACATTGAGCGTGTCACCTATTTTAATAAATTCATTCATATATCATCACCATCATTTTCTAGTTTTGGAAAGTTGTTTTATTTTTTTGCATCGGTTCAATCGTGACACCTTTTTCAAAATTGGCAAATCTTAAATCGATAATCGGTAAATTAATCGGTCCTCTAGAATCATCGGTGATCTGGTGAACTGACATTCTTAAAAAAGGATAGATCGAAGAAACTAAAAGGGCATCTAATTGGATCTGAGGTAAGCTATCTTTCCAGGTGGAATCATTGATCCTAAAGGCGGCATTATATCTAAAAAGAGAGGTTTCTGCTTCTTTGAATTTTACTTCAATGATGGGAAAGATGACATATATCTGTTTTTCTTGATCAAAGCTTGATTTTCCCAAAGTAATTTTAAACATTTCAGGAATTCCTTTTCCTAAACGGTGATAGGTTAAATCCATCAGTTGATAGCCTAAGACATCATAGGGCGGACGCATGTTATTTCCTCCTTGAACATGATACTTTTATTATACCCCAGTTTATGGTGACCTAAAAATGAAAAAAGCAGGCTAGCTGCTTTTGATCACATAATATAAATTATTTATACATCAAGCGTTGAACTTCTCTTGAAATCATGACTTCTTCATTGGTAGGAATGATGAAGGCTTTTACTTTGGAGTCTTTGGTTGAAATCATGCGTTCACCGCGTTTGTTATTTTCTGCTTCGTCGAGTTCAATCCCTAAGACTTTAACCGCTTTAATCACATCACGTCTGACTTCAGGTGCGTTTTCACCAATCCCTGCGGTAAAGCAAATCGCATCTAATCCACCCATATAGACATAATAGGATCCGATATAGTCCGCAATTCTCTTCACTTGAACTTGATGGGCAAGCCATGCGCGATGTTCCCCTCTGTTCATGCC
>QZKD01000043.1 GCA_003605085.1 Acholeplasma sp.
TCTTTCCCAGGAGGATTTCAACAGCAAATACCAATCATTGACCTTGCAGCTACACAATAACAAAACCGAGATTAGAAAGCTTGAAGGTGAGTACTTAACAAACTACGATACGCGTTCAAGACTTGCAAAGATAGAAACCACACTCAACAATTTGCTAGAGCCCATCCAGGAAGTTGATAGTGATACATTACGTTCATTCATTTACAAGATCATCTCAGTGACACCTGAAAGCATCGTCTTCTGTGTTGCAGGAACCAAGAATTATACAGATAAAGAATTCTCAGAAAATAGACATACTTTTGAAGCATTAAAACCTTTAGCAACAGGTACTTATCACAACGAAAAGTATGATAAGATTATGAATTATAAGGTCGTTATTATCTAATTTTTTTTGAAGCAAAATATGTTGCCTAAGACAACCATTAGGACAAAAAGCCCACAAATCGTTTATAACTTAACACTGAAATATAAAAAAAGGCTATCTCGTAGTTTGTTACAAGATAGCCAATTTTATTATTTGTTCAACAACTGAGTTACTATGCTTGAATCTACAAGATTGTCATATGAAACTTTCATCAGCACCAAATACACATGCATCACATTAGATGATGTATACATTTCTTTTTCAGAAACCCATTTCATAACTTAGAAATTTTAGGCATAGCTCCTTTAAACAAAAGCATATATGAAAGTATGACTACTCCTATAACTACAAAAACGTCTGCAAAATTAAAAATGGGATAATTAATTAGTGTAAAATCGAGAAAGTCGGTCACATAGTTCAATCTAATTCTATCGATAAGATTCCCTAAAGCACCGCCGATAATGATTGCTAAAGATAGTTTAAGGGCTACCTCTTTTGTTTTAAATAATCGTATTAAATAGTACGTTAATACGCCAACAACAATTGCTGTGAATATTATTAAAAATGCCTGCATATTCATCATAATGCTAAATGCTGCTCCCGTATTCCTTGCATAAGTTAAATGAAATACATCTTGAAAAATGGGTATAAATCCTAGCGGTTTCAATTGCGTTTCTGCAAGATACTTTGTCCACTGATCAACCCCCGTCAATAATATTATTATAAATATATATAACATTTTCTTCCCCCTTAATTTTAACTTCTGGTTTGATCTATCTACTTAAATACAATTATGCTCCCTTAGATTACAACTAGTTGAAATTGTTTTTATTTGAAGAGACTAAGATTATCATAACCAATATGAACATAATCCCTTAACACATTCGAATCAAATCAACTATTTATTTTTGTAATCATATTTGAGTACTCTCATTGCGTTCAGAACTGCTAATAAAGATACCCCAACATCAGCAATCACGGCTTCCCACATAGTTGCGATTCCGATAGCTCCTAAGGCTAGAAACAGGAATTTGACTCCTAGTGCGAAGTATATATTTTGCCAAACAATCTTTCTGGTTCTCTTTGCCACAAAGACCGCAGTACCTATCTTTGAAGGTTCATCATTCATTATCACGACATCAGCTACATCGATGGCTGCATCGGCACCGAGTCCACCCATAGCTATACCGATATCAGCTCTCGCTAATACTGGTGTATCGTTGATACCATCACCTACAAAGAATAGTTTTCCCTTGCTCGATTTTTGGAGTAATAACTCCTCTACAATGTTGAGTTTATCTTCAGGCAACAATTCGCTGTGAATTTCATCGATATCTAGCTCTTTTCCAACTGTATCAGCAACTAATTTCTTATCACCAGTTAGCATGACAGTTTTTTTAATGCCTAATGACTTCAACATTTTAATAGCAGTTTTTGAGTCTTGCTTTATCTGATCTGAAACAACAATATTTCCAACATATTTTCCATTGATAGCGATGTATATAATCGAACCCAATGCAATAGATTCCTTGAATTCAACACCCTCTCTTTTCATCAATCTAGCATTCCCGATTGCAATGATATCATTTTGATAGGCTGCTTTTACACCGTGTCCAGATATTTCTTCAACATCAGTTATTAAACTTTGATCTATTTCTTTATTGTATTTATTGACGACTGAGACAGCGATAGGATGATTAGAAAAACTTTCCACATACGCTGCTTTTTCGAGTAACTCTTCTTGTGTTGCACCATTAGCTGTATTAATTTCAGTCACTGTAAAAGTTCCTTCAGTCAATGTGCCAGTCTTATCAAAAACTGCAATCTCAATGTTATTTAATGCTTCTAGGTAGTTTCCACCTTTAACTAAGATACCATTTCTTGATGCAGCTCCAATACCACCAAAGAAACCAAGCGGAATCGATACAACGAGTGCACATGGACACGAAATAACTAAGAATATAAGTGCTCTGTAGATCCATTCCTCAAAAGTTGCACCTTGTATAACGAGTGGTGGTATTACCGCAATCAAAACAGCCAACGAAGTGACAATTGGAGTATATACTCGTGCAAATTTAGTGATAAAATTCTCGGTTGGTGCTTTTTTGCTGGTTGCATTTTCAACCATTTCAAGTACCTTAGAAACAGTTGATTCGCTTGCGAGTTTGGTAACTTTAACGGTCAATAAACCATTGATATTAATACAACCAGAGAGTACCATCTCACCTTTTGTAACATTTACAGGCACAGATTCTCCTGTTAGAATTTTTGTGTCAATTGTGGAATCTCCTGACAACACTTCACCATCAAGCGGAATTCTTTCGCCTGGTTTAATGATCATTATCTCTCCAGTTTGAACGTCTTCAACACGCATTTCCACAGAAGTGTTGCCTTTTTTAATCGTTGCGACATCAGGTCTGATTGACATCAATTTTTTTATGGATCTTCTGGATCGATTGACTGCTACGTCTTGGAAAAATTCACCGACCTTATAAAAAATCATAACTGCAACTGCTTCAGGATGCTCTCCAATAGCAAATGCACCCATAGTTGCTATCGTCATTAAGAAGTTTTCATCGAACACCTTACCTCGATATATGTTATTGACTGCCTTCAGTACAACTTCTCCACCGATGATGAAATAACTTAGTATAAGTAATACATAACGAAAAACCGTTCCTTCAGCAATCAATAATCCTCCAGTAAATAGTAAGATACCTATACCGAAGATGATTAAATCTTTCGTCATTGATGATTCTTCATCCACGTGATCTTCATTCTTCACATTTGATTGTGCTATCGTTACGCCAGGTTCAATTTTATCAATAATTTTTTGAACCTTTTCTTCTATACGTTTTTGATCTAGCGAATTTTTGAATTGAAGTGTCAGTTTTTTTGCTATAAAATCAACGTTGGCACCTAAAATTCCTTCGGTTTTGTTTAATTTTTCTTCAATCTTAGCCGCACAATTTGCACAGTCTAAACCATCTATTGCATAAATGACATTTGGGGTTAGTTCACATACCTCGACATCACCTTCTTCATCTTTCACAATTTTTTTAATCGTGTCAAATAGTTTTGCAGTATCAGTTGAATCCGCAACTTGTACCTTGATTTCTTTTGTAACAAAGTTTAAATAACCTTCCTCAACTCCGTTTAACTTCTTTATCTTTTGTTCAATCTTATCTGCACAACTCGCACAGCTTATTTCTGATAAACTATATTTAATCTCTTTCATGTTTTTTCTCCATTCTATTTATGTTTGATGTGATTCATTGCTTGTGTAATTAACACATGGACGTGGTCATCGTCAAGCGAGTAATAAACAACATTTCCCTCTTTTCGGTATTTAACCAAACGATTCTCTCTTAAGGTTTTCAATTGATGTGAGACAGCGGATTGACTGACACTAATCACAGCAGACAGATCGCACACACACAACTCGGTTTCTTTTAATGCCAATATGATTTTCATTCTTGTGGGATCGCTAAATGTTTTGAAGAACAAAGTCAGAAGTGAAATAGATTCATTATCAAGCAAATTTTTATGGGCTATTTCTATTTTTTCAGGGTGAAGAACATTACATTCACAAAACTCAATGATATCTTTTTGATCCATACTAATCTCCTATCTATATGAGCGTTCTTTCATATAGGTATATTATATCACAACAAAATAAGCAGTCAATGAAATTACACCGGTTTTGAACGATAATAAGTTTTTGTTGTTACTATCATGTTGAATTAAATATGTTGCGTAAGACAACCATTCGGACAAAAAAGGTCATTTTTCATCAAAAAATATGTTCCCACAATGGACGAAATTTGCACACATAGACAAAAAAAGCCATCGGATACCTATGAAGGTCATCTGATGGCTGATTTTTATTAAGTTGGGTTAAATATAGAGTGCTGTCAAGTATGTGTCAAGTATATAACAAGTGCTATTTTAATGAAAGCAACGTGATAGACTCGACATGCGTGGAGTTACTGCCATTGCTCGTAAAAATGCAGAATATTGTGCGTGGGAAACATATTATTAGCCCTTTTATGTTCCCATTTACAAGACTTTTTGGACATGAGAAACATATTTTAGATATTTTATGTTCCCACAATCCATACTTCTTACAGTACGGGTACATATTTTATACAACATTACTGATTTCTTTGAGACAGTGTACTCTTTGTTCTGAATAATCATTGTTTGATCTACTTAATGATAAGAGCAAGATATTGTTAAATCTTGCTCAGTCAAATATATCTATATATCATTTTTTTCATTTAAATTGATAGATCATATCCATAACCTGGTGTAGATATTATGGATATGATCCATGCTATGAATCGGTTTTTTAATGATGTATTGTTGAATAAATCGAACTGTCTTCACAAAATAAATGGTTCTCAATTGCTTTGATTATAAAATATATTCTTTAAAAAATAAATAAATGTAACTTAGTACAATAAGAAGAGCTAATCGCTCAATTACAACGAAAAACGATTGTGGCACCCATCTAAATTTTTCATCCAAAATCGTAATGGATTTTGATATATATATGAGCAATGTGAATAAATTTAAGATTAGACAAAACATTGCGAAAATAGAACTTAATACACTATTGATATCGATGAAAATTATAAATAGATGAATCCCAAAACCTAGATAGATGGATGAAACCAAAAGACATTTTATCTCTATTGTTAGTTTTTGCATAATATATTCTCCTAAAAATCAATATATCCATTATTTGGTTTCGAATCAATCATATCAATAACCATTGCAATAACATATCCAGGACTAAATAATATCAAACTGGAAATTAAATTCGCTAAAGAACTAACCGAGGCAGCCATCGCGGCAGCAGTGAATCCAGCCTTTCCCGTAATTGCAATCATTATAAATTCGAATTCCTCAACAAAAACTCTCGCTTGTGGAGTTCAAGAGCCTACTCCAAAACCACAACTATATAAAAATTGTTATGGTACAGTCTTACTTTTTTAGGTATTCTTTTACAACAGGATAAGACAGTAAAAATAACACCGTGATAGATAATAGTGATATGGATGAATCACCATTTCTTATAACAATCTCAATGATATAACTGCATAATACAAATGATAAAATATATAGTATGCTCATATAGCTCTCAGCAGGAGTCGTCTTCCGATCGAATATTTTAGCAAGAATGAAATAGAAGATAATCAAATTCAGTAATAAAACAATATAGACCACAATAATTTCTTCGTGTTCCAAAAACATCTTCATTTTCGGGGTGAAAATAATGAAGAATGCTATATATATTTTGTATATCCAACTAATCAGCTTTTTATTCATCTTAAATCCTCCAGATAAGATTATTCAACACTAACATCAATGCCATAATAAAATCCCCATCTCGATTTTTTCCAAGTGATATTCAGTCCTTTTTTCTGAATTAATGCATCCAGTAAATCCCAACCATAATTTAGAGCTATTGCACCAAACAGACCACCTAGAACCCATTTTAAAGGTCCTGCAAAAGCTCCTAATTTCACTCCGATCCAGGCTGCTTTGGCAGCAATTAAAACATATAATTTAGTCATTCCATAATAGACTAATAAATAACCTATTGGATTCATAACTAATCCAATTAGAACTGCCTTCATTATGTTAAGTATTTGATCATATGATATATATAGATAACCTGAGGGATCGATAAAGTTAATGGGATTATTTTGGGTGTATGAAAACAGGTTATTCGAGAGTGCATTACCTTCTATGCCCAAAACAACATCACTGTTTAAAAATCTTCCGGTTTCCGAAACATAATATCTACTCTGCAAATAGTACCAACCGGTTTCCTGATCCCTTCTATAACCCCTGTATGTATAAGAATTATGTTCAGCAATATCCTCGTATCCAGAAACGACATCAGTGTCAAGAATATTTCCATAGGCATTATAGGTATACTCAACGACAATTGCTCCTGTAGAGTCGACGATCGCCGTGATATCTCCCTGCAGATTTCTTAAATAGAAGTATTCAGCACCATCACTGGATGTTGCAACATTCGAATCATAGTTAAAGCTGACCAATGTACCGGTTTCATCATAGGTATAATAGATTCCATACTCGCCATCGGTCTCATAAATAACCCTTCCATCGAGTAGCGTGTAATCGATCGAGTAACTGTTGGCAGAGTTCATTACATCGATAAAGGTCTTGCTGGTTCTTATACCTTCATCGTTATACGTGAATAATAGTGTAGAGATGTGGTTCTGCATGGCGAGATCGCTATACACTTTATAGGATGTCAGATCTCTTCCGGACCACGATAACTCGATCACCCGGGAGAGAGTAGCGTTCTCATATTCTCTGATGATGGACGGAGTGCCCTGGGTATCGTTGCCTTCATATACGATTTCGGTCGTATAGGTTGTTCCACCTCTGATTATATCATACGATTCCAGTAAATCAATCCACGTATCATCATACGCATACGTCATGGATTCCTGAGGGGTTGTCGCTGTCGGAACAGGATTTCCCACTTTGAAGACGATTCTGAAATCCAGAATGTATGAACTTCCGTTGGTAGCACGATATTGTCTGTAGTAATAACCCGGTGTCGATGTGTCCAGATTGTTGAAGGTCATGGTTGTCGTTAAGCTTATGGGGAAATCCTGCCACATCGAATCATAGTAAACGAATGAGAGGTTTGGGGTTTGTCCAACATTTAGATTATATATATCCTGATAGTCCTGGGTGCCGTTGTAATACATGATCGCGCTATATGTGCCTGTGTTCCGCAAATAAAATGACGGTTGAACCGGTGTCGTTATGTCCTCTTGCCCATATAGGAAAGTCTTCGTGGCATCGATATTTCCCCTCTGATCGTAGTAATAATATTTCGTGTTGTTCGTCGAGGTAAATGTGGATGTCGAGACACTGTAATCCCTTGAATGAACGATGATCAACTGATTCAATTCATCATAGACATAGGTGTGCAGTGTTTTTGGACTTACCAGGTTGGTTTTATAGTATTTTACCGTCGATATGTTTCCTAATGAGTCATATGTGTACTCATATTTGATCTCGTCACCGCTCTGTGTGCCGATATCATAGGTGATGCTTTGCACTCTATCCGTATATCCAACATAGAGAACCCCTTGTGTAGAGATGATCGTCGAATTATATTTCAGCTGAACATCCTGCAAGCGTTCGAGTGCATCTGCGGACGAATAGATATAATCTTTTGACACTGCGACATCATTGATATTGATGTATTCAATAAGCTCTAGTCTACCTTTATCACCATAGGTAAACGCATTGCTCTGTTCCAAAGATCCATCCACTCGGATGGATATGTTTTCTAACTGCCCTTTATCTGTGTATGCGTACTCATAATCATTACCCATTTCATCAAAGATTCGTGAAATTCTTCCGCTGATATCATATGAATAGTACTCGCGGTTATCAATGATGGATGAGTTGGTTGGATCATAAATCACTTTTACCGCCAGTCTATCTTCGTTATCATATTCAAATCTATAAAGCATGTTGGGTATAGATTCACTCGATTCCTTGAAGCTTATGGTCTCCAGTCGATGCTTGTCATCATAGGAAAAACTCATCTCGTCTAAATTCCCATATTTTTGTAGTGAAACTAAATCGGTTTTATATCCCGATATGGGTGTATAATCGTAATCCATCAGTACGGTTGTACCGATCAAAACTTTGTCGATATTTCCAATCGCATCATAAATGATTTCATAGTATACATTCTGATTCTCATCATAATCCAACCAGATTTTATTGATTCTACCTTGAGGGTCATATCCATAGACCGTATATCCATAAATCTCTGAACTAGAATTGGTATAGTCATCTGTGACTTCTACTCTTTCCAAATTACCATAGTCATCATAAATATAATGTGTCTGAACCTGATTGGCCTCTTCAATAGCTTCAAGCATTCCATTGAGTGTATCGTTGTAATAGCTGGTAGTGTTACCAAATTCATCTGTAAAAGAGCTGGAGTATTGATTGAAACCGGTTGATGACATGGTTGAGGACATACTGAAGTACTCGGTTGAACCATTAACAATGCTTAATCCTATGGTCACTCCATCGCCATTAGCGCTCATGTTCATCGAAAGATTGTTCGATGTGATTGAGTTTATTTTGTTGTACATATCTTTTGAAATGGCTGTCACTTCTCCATCTGATGAGATAAACATTGGAACATCTGAATATGTATCCTTTGAGTCGTATGTGTAGACGGTTTCAATTCCACTGGGTTCAATGACGGTTGTTTCTGGTGCTCCTGATATATTTTCATCAAAGTAGTACTTGGTATATAAGGAGCCGTTGTGAACCGCAATATTATCAAAATAGACGTTGCCTTCGCCTTGATATTCGACCCACACTCTCAAATATGATGTCCCCGTGACCACTTCAAAAGATGCATTATTATACTGCCATCCTTCGATGCTTGGATCAAAATCAACATACAGATACGTGCCGAGTTGTGTATCGTTGACATCATACATGGCCACTTTGATTCTGTAAAATCGATCATAAGGATCTGAATCAGATTTTGAGATGGGAGTCCCATCCGATTTTGACCACCCCGAAACCGTTACGATAGGGGAGCCAACTTCAATGACTTGCCCATTTGTTGCGTTCTGAGAATCTATTTCATAGCTTCTTGAGACCGTACCATCACCGGTGATCCGGATCCCATAAGCACCCAAAATCGAGGATAATACTGCATCATCATAGGTGTTGGTGACCCGTGCGATGTTCGATGATAAAGGCTCCCAACCCGGTATCCATGACCCCTCTGCATATTCGAATGATGGATTTTCGATCAGATTGGGGATGGTATCACCGAAGCCTTTGTACAGTTGAACACCATCAAAATAGGATGCTCCATTGCCTTCGTTGATCAAGGATAGTGTGACCGATGTATCGTCTTCTTCAATAACAAATAACACTCTATTCAGCGTCCATGTTGAATCGTTATCTACCGGGGTTGTGATACCTCCATATGACTCACCAACCACATCCAAATATACATCCTCTGAACCAGTGCTGTTCTTTACATAGGCTGAAAATGTGTATATTCCGGCATCGAGTATGATCGTTTGTGTTAGTCTTGATTCGCTCGATATTGGGTTGGTTAATGATGCACAGCGATCATCGATCATGCATGATGAACTCACGCGTAGATAGCTGCTACCTGATCCACTGGTTTGGATGAGATTCCATCCGTCATACTGCGAGCTCAGATCAAACTCAAAACCACCATTTAAGATCAGGTTTCCGTTTTCTTGAACGGGAACCGAAGATCCGATCATGCGATGATTATATCTGTAGTTGGGGCTGCCATCTTCATTGACATAGATGCTTCCGTTATCCCAATCGGTATACAGATTAATGAACTTATAGGATCGGCTTGATCCAAAGCTATCTATAATGTTGATCGTATGTCCGAAATCATCGAATTTGTAGATCACGTAGCGGTTGTATTGATCAACGATCGTTGTTTTCTTGAGATCGTAATCATAGGTGATCAAGGCTATGTTTTCGCTGTTGAATGTGCTAGTGATTGTGTTCACTTTCAGGGATGAAGAGTCGATGTTGTAAGTGACTTTTTCTGAGCTGCTGTTTTCAGCAGATATCAATACATTACTGGTTGTATATGTATAGGTCGCCGTTGTATCGGTACTATACACATTATCTCCGTTGTAATCTTTTTTATACGCCACTGATAATTGCTGCTTTGTGCTTGGATGGATAGTATAGTCGACGCGTTCTATGTCGACACCGTATCCTCCTCCCGGTTGTTTAAGGTTCAGCTCAACATAATCCAGATCACCATTGTAATAGGTAAAATTTAGCATGTTGCCCGTATCGTCTAATATGTAGTCGATCTTGTATGGGGCTGTGGATTCTCTATGTATGGTAATCGAGAGTTCATTTTGTGTTGAGTAATCCTTGATTTCGTATAGATATCCCGATGAATCGAATCTATAGTAGATCTCATCAGGTGTTACGACTAAGTAGTTCGCATAGTTTAATGATCCGTCTGTTTCGAGGACCAAAACGTTAGAACTACCGTCTTCAGCATCGTAACATTGGTATATCATGGATGGGTCCACTTTGAATTTATCTTCGCACACAGACTTGATTTGATAGAATTCTTTGGAACCACTCGCATCTATGGTTGAATATCTGTCAGCATCTGTATCGTACTCAACAAACATATCATAGTTGGTTCTCCATCCATCTCCATATCCTATGTTCACATCCTTAAAGCCTACGCTATAAATCATTGACAAATTCAGCGATTGCTTCTCTGTTATGAAACTAATGTCGCTTCTGACCAAGGTTAATAATCCGGTGTAATCTGAAACATAACCCACTCCAGCATCACCGATATCTTGGGTTGAGTATGTCCAGTAATCTTTAATCCCAGAGGGATCGACATATCCTATTTCAATCGTGGGTTTCATGCTTATGGTGGTGTACTCAATAGATTTTACCGAGTAATAAGTGCCGTAGTCATATTTATCTTTCAATGTAAATCCTGGCACATTCGTAATCCCTTCGATCTGCCATCTCTGTACGGATTCTGTGATGTTGAATTTGTATGAAGCTGAACTTGAAATGATATGGTAATCCACTATATCGTTTGCGTAGTCTGGCTTCGTGTTCCATGTCACTCCTCCCGTGCCATAGTCGATGAAATTTGTCAAATTCTCATGAAGATATATGGTCCGTTGAGTCGACCCGGATGATCTGGTGAGTTCCAGAGTCGAATAGGTGATCTGTTTATCCATAATGAAGGTTGGTATGTGAAACGAGATCAGTGCTTGCTGCTCGCTATATGAATATGTATTACTGATCGGTAAAAACGTGCTCCTTCCATAATTGCTCGTAGATGAACCTTCTGAAACATAGGTATCATAGATACTTATGGATTGATCCGGGTTGACTATGGTAGGATCGACGATGACGGGATACGTTGCACCCAGCAACCATTCATCGCTTGGAGTAATCGCAACCATGTATTCATCGCTTCCCGATTTATTATAAGTGATATCGACTTCAAATGATTCATTCATGTTTGCATCCACCATGTATAGATCCTCAAACATGAATATTGTTTCATTCGAATCGTTGATGAATATCAAGTGACCATCTTCGTCTTCTGTGATGGATAGATCTTTTATCTTATATTCAAAAGTCAAACTGAAATCAGGAACATATTCGTTCAGAATGATGTTCTCCTTCACCCTGCTACCTGTGACAATATATTGTATATCGACGCCAGGTTGCACCTCAATATACGACAGAGATTGATTCACATGTGTCAACTCTTTTATGTTGTTTGGAGTCACTGTTGAACCCTCATTTAAAACGCGGGATGCATTAATGTTTAAAATATTCCATGCGATGTCATAATGATCCATCGAAAGCTTGATTTTTTTGTTGTCATCAAGCGTTTTTGGAAATTTTACCTTAAAACTATTATTACTGTTTTCATATAGATTCGTCGACTCATCAAGCAGGAATCTGTTGTCGATATCCTTAAGTTCACCATCATCCTCATAATGAATTCTACCGTTGTATAAAGCTACGACATAACTTCCATCCACTCTTCTAAAGGTTTTACTCGTCTCGGTTCTTTTCGAGACCACTTCTTCGACAATACCCAATTCCTCATAATTAATCCCGTTTGTATTTTCGACATCGGAGTTGTAGTTTTCATTGATGACATATGGATGTGACGATTCAAAAATATTGGTTCTGGCTTGAATATATTGATACGGGCCACTCGTCCATAAAAAGGTCAGGATTCCAAACAAGGCAAAAATACGTTTCATCCTGTTGATTAGATGAATCATCTGCATAATCTGCTTATCAGATACGGGTTTTCGAGTTCTCTTTAACATGTTTATCTCCTTTTATTTACTTCAAATCATAGATTGATATCACTAGATTCTACTTTTTCTCACGATAAAAATGAGTAATTCAACGATGAACATTTCTCAAGGTCATTGTTCCATTGCTTTACAACAATCAAATCATATTCAACAAAATAAAACTCCGATTCGGTTCATGATATTGTCATTTATTGATCCGTTCTTGTGTTTCTTTTGCTTCAAACACCTTACACCATATTTTCTGTCCCCCAACGATGATATATAATGCCCTTTGGTACCATTAAATCATTGATGCATCAAATAGAACAGAGCGTATACGCCTCATTCGTCACATTTGTAATGAAAATGAAATGTAACAAATATGAAAACTCCACACCACTGATTCGATAATATATTATCAGAGAACGAACATACCTTTAACATCAAAAAATCACCTATGACTGATAAAATATTTGCTGACAAGAGTATAACAAGATTATGAATTAGAAGATCATCATTAACTGATTGATTTTGAAGCAAAATATGTTGTGTGAGACACCCATTCTTATAGAAAAACCGTTTTTCATCAATAAACACGTTCACAGAATGAACGAAATTTGCATACCAATCCATTATCACCTCTAAAGCAAAATATGAATGGCGTATATGTCTCTTTAAACTCAACTGTAATTAAATTGAATCGCTATTGTGAATTGCATGTCCTGTCAATATATGAAAAAACCGCAAAATCGCATCAGGCAATTTTGCAGTTTCTAGTTACTCGATCTGGTCAGGAGTCTACAGATTGACATCGTACTCCTCTCTTAAGTAATCATTCACATCTAGGAAAAAATCCTTGACAGTTTCCCAATGTTTTTTGTTCTCAAACAACTTTTTTTTACCGTTAATTTCTCGATATTCATCTGCCTTTATAAAGTCGTTGAGCTGAACGGAGAAAATGGTTGCTTTTATATCTAGAAACATTTTCTTATATTTGAGTTCATTGTTTTTTTCATTGATGTATCTAGCGATATCAAAAAGAGTGTGATTAACATTATAAATTAAGCATTCAATCATAAACGATGTAATGTAATGATTATATTTTTTGCTCTTGAACATCTCGTTTTTCAATCCTTTATAAGTTCTCACCATTTTACTATAATTATTAGCACAGCCAGCATTCAGTTGATTGATATTTTTTTCATCTATTGTCGGATAGAATGGCACTTCTTTCTTTGTGGTATCACTTAATGCATCAACTCTATCATCATCAACAACTTTGCAGACTAATATATCCGTTGATACTCTATTGATGCTTGGCTTTACAGATATAGCGAGGTCTTTTCTCGTGACATCATTATTGCCAAATCCCTTTATCAAAACATCATGCACGTAATCCTTACACTCTTTCAGTTTATAGTCTTTTGAAAAAATAAGATGCAGATCCAGATCACTTGCTTCTGTTACGTTGGTGCTTTTTGCGACTGATCCTCTGACTTTTAATAGTAATTTTCCGTTGTTAATCATTTTTTGGAGTTCGCTGTCTTTGTTGAGACATCTCTTAATCTCTCCGATACTATTTTCGGTTTGCTGAAGTTCTGAATTGTTTTGTGCATTATCCCATAATCCAACTTGTTTGCTGAGTGGTTTTTTGCTCATTTTTGTCCCTCCTATTTATAATTCTATTCTATATTCATCGAGTAGCTTATATTGATTCGATAAAGACCTGTCTGCAATTGTTTCATCAATGATCAAGCACGCATTAATCTCGTTGGTGATATTTTTCCTCGCGCGTTCAGGAATCAATTGAACCACGTTTAGAATATTCGCTTTCAATCCGTTGGACATCATCTCACCTAAATACACTTGTTTTAATTTGGTATTGAGCAATAATATGTGATGAAAAACAAGGTTTCTTAAAAATCTAGCCGCATTAAGATTTTCCTTTAGTCTCGAATAATTAGGAAAAAGAGTTTTGAGTTCCGTGTTCGAGAGATGCAACACAATCTTATTCAGTTGACTCATGTCACAGTTTTCAAGGTAATCAAACAACGTATTCACTTTAGCGTCGGAAAAGATTATTTCATTCTTCTTCTTTTCAATCTCAGATAACTTGAAAATTTTACCGTTATTCTTGAGGCTTTCATTCATTTTTCTCTCGAAATTTTCCTCATTCAGATTTTCAATATGATAGCGATTAGAAATATAAGCTTTTAACGCAACTTCGAGCAATGAAAAGCACATGTACAATTTGCGTCTAAGTTTAACATCGTAGCGATAATGATGCGATAGCTGTAAATAAGTTATTTTTTCAATCTTACCAATTAGAGCAGCTTCAACTTTCTTATACCGTTGAACACCTTTTAGTTCTAAGAAATTCTCAAAATTATCCCATTCATCTTCACTGATCATAATATTTGGGAAATTAGATATTAACGTCATATGAATACCCCCTTGAACCAAATTATCTTTCGAACCGTTTAAGATTTATTTCTTTGCACCTATCCATGACCTGTTCATATATTGTTTCTGGAATAATTGGTTTTATAGAGAAGAATGAAACCATAGCAAGATACGTAAATGCAATCGCATCTATTTCTATGCTCTGACTTTGATAATCATATACGCTAGATTCATAAGGCTTCTTATAGGCTTCGAAATCCATTTTCCACTGTTTGACGATTTCTGGTTTGACGTGACTATTCATCAGATCAGGAAACTCAATCACCGCTTTTTGATATGCATGTCTTGTTTCGTGTAAGGCTGTCAAGATTATCTCCTCATATTTAGCATGACAAAGCCAATCTTCATTAAATGTAATCGAATAATATTGGCCATTAAAAAGGGCATTTATCTCAGGATTATGGAAAGCCATAGCGGGTTTAAAGACAACTTCAATCTCACTCAAATCAAGGATCTTTGATGCAAACTCAACTGCATTTAATGCAATATTCTTTTTCAAAACTCATCCTTAAATTTTATATACAAGAACAAGATAATAGAAGCGACTCCAATAATAATGAAATCTACCAAGATTGGAGCTCTTGAACTCTCTACATAAAATATCAAGTCAATGATGTTATTGATTGAAGCGATTGAAATGAGTTTAACTGTTACATCAAAAGCTGCAGTTATTTCATTTGGTGGAAATATGAATACAATGATATTAATGATTGAGGTAGCCATAGAAGATATAATAAATAGTATAACAGCATGTGCTCTGAGTAAACCTATACCAACAAATATCAACAAAACAGTCAAATATGGCCAAAAAGCATAAAGAAATGCGTTGATCATTTCAAATATAATTTCCAAAATACTCCCCACTAATGACATTCACTATACCCCAACTTCCCTTATTCTTAGATTAATTATATCATTTCACTCTTCATGTAATTAAAAAACTTATAGAGGAAAATCAAAAAAATGACCACTTAAGTGGCTTTTACTTCGATATTATTGAAACCAGTAAGAATACCCTCATTCGTGGCAAATAGAAATTCCATTGATGCTTCCTTGATGTGGTAGTTAAGTTCAATCACTTTGCTCTCATCGATATTAGGAAATTGACTGTCTTCACTCTTACTGATATAGAATAATGCTTTCTTAGGAGATAATGGATAGTATAGAACCAATTTAGTAGGAGGTTCTAGAGTACCATTATATTTTCCTTCGAGATTGATAATTGGTTGATTGCCAGTAATAAATTCTATTTCTGTATCATTATTGATAAGTTTCATGTCAAAGTTCTTTGTTAATCCAAAAGCAAGATTGTATGCGAAAATATAGTTCATGAAGCTGGTTAAAGCAATAAGGTTGACTCCATGTTTTTCTATTTCCACCCATGCATTTTCCACTCTAATTCGATTTGCTTTAGTTCTAGTCCATTGCATGGAAACATAATAATTAAGTGAGAAAAATTCATCAGGTGATAATTCGTAGTTCTCTGATTTAATTTTTTCAATAGATGGATTGCATTTGATTCAATTAATGAATGGTAATCTTCGTGAAAATTAACGCTTAATTCATCTAAAATTTCTTTTAATTCTTCACCGTTGCTACAAAAAAAATCCATAATGGACTCAAAGTATCTTGGTGAATTATAGAACTTTAGTTGACTCTCTACCATCGACCTAACACTATCTATATGATTACAAAAAAACAGCCTTATAAAAGCTATATCTTTTTCACCTAGAGAAATGTCTTTGTAAAAATACTTCTCAACTGCTGCATTCTCAGTACTTGTTCTAAATATAGTATATTCTCTTAAACAATATATTTGATTATTTGAATCTGCCCATTCGTTTAAGTAGAATTGCCATACATAGTGTTGTCTCTTTTTCTTCATATGTAATCTTCTAACCTAAATAAATTTCCAAAAAAATCTGCCTTCCATTTATTAGTTGCCACCCTGTATGGTACCAAAGAATCTATTTGAAAATGTAGAAGAGTGCATTACTTGTCGTATGGAATGTCAAGTTTGACTCCTAATAATTTGTTTTCATCTTTGTCATCTTGGAGAGTCAACATTGTATTTTTTTGAACTAAGGTCATTAGATTATCAAAATCTTGTTGTGAAACCATATCCTTAATTGATATCAGCATATCTTCATTCCATGATGATATGTATTGTACAGAATTATCTTTTGTAAGTTCATGTGCTAGTCTGATTGCAGTGAATACTTGTCTTGGATCCATATTAGAAAATAAGCGACTGTCATGAAATAAAAACTTAATCGAATGATTTCCAACCGTAAATACAGTCATGTCATAACAAAATATTAATACTTCGTTAATCCCATCAGAAGAATCTCCTTCAATATCTGCATGAATATCCCACGCGACCTTGTTGTTTTTATAATTGCCATTAATACTTAATCCACTTGTTTTATTCTCGTAAAACTGTTTCGAAAATGATTTAAATTTCAACATTAATCTATCTTGCTGATGAGTTGTTTCTCCAAGATACTTTTTGATTGCAATCTTATTATCTTCATTTTCCTTTTTTTTCTTTGATAGTTCGACTTCATAGTCATCAATTAACTTGTTATAATCGTTGAACTTACTAAGTTGCTCTAAAGTTTTCGAGTAACTATTACTTAATGCAATGTACTCTTCTAATGCTCCGTGGTCTTTTAAGTATTTCATTAAACGATCGAGTTCAATTGTGGTGGTATTAATCTCTGAATTCAATGCGTTTAATTCGGTTTCATATTTAAGAATTTGTCTAGCAAGAGTATTGTTGCGATTGATTACGAGGTTTTTGTGAAATTCTTCAACCTCCAATGCTTCACGGATAACAACTTCTGGCATAACTTGTTTTGCTTCCAAATACATCTTTTGAATATCATTTACGGAAAGTGTGATGTTTTTGTCTGATGACATTCTAGCTTTTTCCAAATTATGTTCGACAAAATACTTGTCGTTTATCAATTTCTTCTTTAATGTGCTTAATTCATTAGCTTTAACCTGAATTTCAGTATAATTCTCTGCAACTTTAAAATCATTTAAGCGCTTTTCAAGAACGGTTTTCTTTTCTTTTAGCTCAGCAATTTGAAATTTTATATCCTTTATTCCCTTGAAATATTCTAGTAGTAACTTATCACTATGCAAACTTTTCTTAGCGGAAGTTAGTACAGCAGAACTTTCTTTTATCTTCATTTTCATTTCTGCAATACTAATTTCTAGTCCTAGTAAGTAAGAATTATTCAACAACTGGTTATAAGGTTGTTCATTTGTAACAAACCCATTGTATGAAGTATAGTTCTTCTTGTGACGACGAATGAAGCGTGATATAAGTGAACGAAATGACAATCCAGAAACGTTAGGCAAAGTTGGAAAAACTAACTTTTCAAGTTCCTTTGTAAAATCTGTAAGCTTATTATACTTTTTATTATCTAGTACTGGTGTTTGATCATCATTGCATCCACGAATAATGATGTGTTCACTTAAACCAATCTTAAATTTAAGTGTGAACTCATATCCGTTTAATTTTTCTGCAAA
The DNA here is from genome assembly GCA_003605085.1 of Acholeplasma sp. GTDB lineage: Bacteria > Bacillota_I > Bacilli_A > Acholeplasmatales > Acholeplasmataceae > Peloplasma. The sequence continues at coordinate 18,277 of QZKD01000043.1, forward strand.
AACTTTATTTTTTGTGCTTCCTAGACAGAAGTGTATTAGTTCAACTATCAAAGATTTTCCAACACCATTATAACTATCCTTAGGGTCTTTAACTGTCGGATTAGTTCGCTCACCAATGATAAAATTGAGTCCACTTTTAAAATTGACAGTGTGAAATCCTGGTTGATTGCATGAAAGACAAATTAATTGCATTTGACAACTCCTCCATTCTCATTTAAATGAACTAATCCTATCGCGAATAGAAAATCTAAGCACAAAACAATCGTATCAATATCTGTTGATTTTGGTGTTCTTTTATCTCTTGCTACTGACACATAAATTTCATCGATGTTTTTATCTTCTTCAATACGTGATAGAACTATTGCTGACAATCCTAATAATGATTCTGAAAGATTTATATGTTTTTTTGGTAATATCATGCGTGTACACCTTCTTTTGGTTCTTCAAAAATATCGCACGTTTCAAAATAGTACGCCATCAGTGATTCAACACTCTCTACAAAAGCCTTTTCTGCATTTTCTGGACATGCTTTTTGTCTTATGTAAATGTACATATGGTCATTATTAGATTTATCATCTATCGACAGTTTTTTTGCTTCTTGATACAAACTTGCGAAACGATCTCGTAAAGTATCAGCAATATAACCACCGATTCTGTCAAAGTAATTCTTTAACTCCTGGTTATTCAAGTAAAATACATTTAGTCTCTGAACAATAGGTTCTGACAAATGATTAAATATAATCTTCTCTTCATATTTTGGTGCATTCAAACCTGAACTCGTATGATTGAATGGGATATTTGATATGAACCGAATGACCTCAGATAATGTTGCATAATCAACATCATAATATTGTTTTATCGAGCTGAATGAAGGTCCAATAATTCTTACCATCTGGTCATCAGTCAACTCAAAAAAAGTATCCTCAATATGACGAGCTGTCCAAAGATTAATCGTAATATTTAAAGCTGATCCTAATTTCTTTACTTCGTTTACCAACTCTAGTATTGATTGATGAACTGAAACATTGGCACCTTTATACTTATCATTGACAACATAGGTAATCTCGTTAATTCCGCTCCAATGAGATATTAAACCAGCTGCATCTGACTTTATTTTAAATATAGATTCCTGAATTTTGTTAGATAAATCCTCGGGACCATATACTTGATAGTAATTTCCACTAGAGATTATGTACCCATCATTTTTCATATCTCCAAGTCGTCCTTGCGGTTTTACGCCATGAAAAGATGGGTGTTTATACCCCATGATTTTTGTAAATAAATCTTCAAACACTTGCCCATCTGAGGTAAGTATTTTATTTTGAATCTCTAGGTGAGCAAAATATTTCTGTACGCTATCCATAGATCCACCCCATAAATTGACTATTTTATGTTATTTTACCATATAATTAATCTCTTTTATATAGAGGATTTACTTTTAGCATATTACCCTCAGAATCAAATCTATCTTCTTTACTAAAGCGTTTGTGTTCCTTATTGTGACAATTTCTGCAGAGCATCTCTAAGTTTTCCTGATTTAGAATAATAGATGTATCACTTACATTATCGATTGAAAGTCTATCTTTATGATGAACTTCAATACCGATTGCTCCACAGTGCTCACAAAGTTCATTTACTGACATAATCTTTAACTCACGTGCAACTCTTTATGAATTAGACTTATAGAAGTTATGCAGAACCTTTGGCTTTCCCATATGCACCTTAAAGCTTAGCTGCTTTTGCTTTGATATGTTACCAACAAACTGGTAAGTTTTCTTTACCCATGTGTCCATATTTTGCCATTTCATAAAACTTACATTTTTGAACTTTAACTCTTTACGATTGTTTGCTGGAATGAAGTCATAGTGTTGATTGACTAATGCTAGTAACTGTTCATCAGATAGTTTTCCAGTTCTAAATGAATCGATTGATACTGCTATTGGATTTGCTATACCGATGGAATAGGACACACAGACTTCACACTTTCGGCTAAAGTCTACATCAATAAGGGCTTTTGCTGCGAATCTGGCATAATAACTCGCACTGCGATCAACCTTGCTTACGTCCTCGCCATAAAAGGGACCATCACTGTGTTTAGTGTAATCACCATACGTATCAAGAACTATCATTCTACCCGTTAATCCTGAATCTCCATAGGGTTCACATACTAAAAACACTCCAGTAGGATTAATTAAGATGTTAATCCCAGCCAGATCTTTTCCAATCAGTGGCTTTAGCACTTCTTCGATTATGATTTCTTTCGCAAGTGATATAGTTGCTCCGGGTCGTGTTAGTGCAGATATGATGATTGCATCGTATGCGAATAGTTGCCCATAAATATACCTAACAGATACTTGGCACTTACCATCTCGACCAAAGATATGATTATACTTATTTTTTCTACCTGAATCTATTTCTTTAGATATTTCATGAGCAACCATAATCGGTAGCGGAATAAGTTCTGTTGTTTCTTTGAATAACAATCCATAGTTCATACTCTTCATAATGATGATTAAAAAATTCATTCCGCCGGAATGAATTCTTTAATTTAAGCTTCACTAATCCTTAAATGCTTCTTCTTCACGTTCTGACTGAGCAGTAAACCGTGAGAATTCGGTATCAAAACGGTACTTAAGAACAACCCCTGCCATCCCTTGACGGTTTTTAGCAATCGATAGTTCTACTTCACCGGTCTTATTTTCTTGTTTTCTTTCATAATAATCTTCACGATATAAGAACATGACGATATCGGCATCCTGTTCAATGGATCCAGATTCTCTTAAGTCGGCTAAGAGAGGACGTTTATCTTCTCTTTTTTCCACTTCACGGGATAACTGTGAAAGAGCTAAAATAGGAATCTTTAATTCTCTTGCCATCTGCTTTAAGGATCGGGAGATCTTCGCGACTTCTTCTTGTCGATTACCCGAGCGGTCATCTCCTTTAATCAGTTGTAAATAGTCAATGACCACAAAATCAAGACGACCTTCTTGAGATAATTTACGGCATTTCGCTCTAATATCAGCCACTGAAACCGTCGCTGAATCATCAAACATAATCTTTAAACGGGATAAAGATTGCATCCCACCTTCAAGAAATTGCCATTCTCTTGAGGTTAAGTGTCCTGTCTTGATCTTCGTGTTTTCAATATTGGATTCCGCAGATAGCATACGTGCGGCGAGTTGTTCATTACTCATTTCAAGCGAGAAAATCGCAACACCTGCTTGACCATCCGTATTTCTTTTCGCCACATTAATGGCAAGATTCATCGCAAACGCGGATTTCCCCATCGAAGGACGCGCAGCAAGAATGATGAGTTCTTCAGGTTGAAGACCGGAGGTTAATTGGTCTAAGTTAGAAAACCCTGTACGTAGACCTGTAATCCCACCTTTTTTATCACGGTTGAGTTCAGTTTTTTCTTTGACTTCTCTGATCACTTCAGCAAGCTCAGCAAAAGCGGTTGTTTTTCTCTTTTGTGCAAGCGCAAAAATGGCTTCTTCAGCAAACGTCACATAGTCTGCTGCATCCATTTCTCCAGTATATCCTTTATCCAAGATCTCACTGGCTAAACTAATGGTTTCTCGTTTAAGTGCTGAATCTTTGACAAGATCGATATACGTTTCAAGATGCTTTGTTGAAGGCACAAGTTCTGAAAGTTGATGGAGATACTTAATTCCACCCACTTTCGCGAGATTTTGTTGTGCTTCAAGTTTTGCGGCAACCGATGAATAATCAATCTTCATATTATCCGCATAAAGATCCTTCATCGCTTGGAAAATGAGGGCATGTCCTTGATCGAAGAAATCTTCGTTATTTAATTGGTCAACGACGGTCAAAATCTCTTTCGGATCGAGGAAAATCGATCCTAAGACATTCATCTCCGCTTCAGGATGATGCGGTAAGTTTTTCGCCATGACGATGTCCTACTTTTCGATGATATGTACTTCAAATTGTGCTTTAATGTCTTTATGTAATTGAACGCTTGCGGTATAAATACCCACAGAGTTAATGTCTGAAGAAAGTTCAATCTTTTTCTTATCAATCATGATATGATGCGCCTGTTCAAAGGCTTCAGCAATTTGCTTTGTGGTGACTGCACCGAAAAGTTTACCATCTTGACCAATTTGAATGCCTAAAGTGACTTTCTTACCATCAATCTCTGATTTTAACTTCTTCATTAAATCGATATGACGTTGTTGTTCAAGAAGGGCTTCTTCTTTGGCTTTATTGAGTGCTTGGATATTTTCATCGTTAGCGATGAGTGCTTTCTTTTGGTTGACTAAGAAAAGACCATAACCCGATGCCACCTCAATGACATCATCCTTCTTTCCTTTTCCTTTAACATCCTCAAGTAAAATGATTTTCATACGTTCTCCTCCACCATATTCAAGTTCTAGCTGGGTTTTAATCTGTTCAAAAACTTCTTGAACGGATTGTTCTTTAATCTGTGCTGCAGCGCTGTTCAAATGTCCTCCTCCACCCAACATTTCCATTAAGAGTTGGACATTGACCTGCTGATAGGATCTCGCAGAGACACCCACGGTATCCGTACCGATTCTTGAAATCATGAAGGCTGCATCAATCCCGTTGATCGTGAGTAATGACTCAGCCACTTGAGCAAGTAAGATACGATCTTCATAGATTTCAGGGGTGACAACAAAGGCGAAACGACCTAAAAAGATATCGACTCGATCTAAGAGTCTGTTGATTTCAAGGGTGCGAAGTAGATCACGTCTTAGCCATAATTTGGCTTCCACGATGTCCGCTCCTAAATCTTTTAATTTGGATGCAACTTCAAAGGTTCTTGATCCCGTACGATACGAAAAATTATTCGTATCCACGATAATGCCACCATACATGATCGTGGCTTCAATCGGGGTAATCTTAATTTCTTCTTCCATGTTATAGAAGTTTAGAAGTTCCATCACGAGTTCAATCGTCGAGGATGCATAAGGTTCAATAAATGAAAACATCGCGTCAAAGGACTCTTCACCGACACGGTGATGGTCGATGACGATGAGTTTTTTCGCTTTTTCCAAAACTTCTGGTGCCATCACAATCTTTGGTGATTGTGAATCCACGACAATGAGTAAGGTGTTTTCGTTGAATAATTTCATCGCTTCTTCAGGGAGGATAAAACTATCTAAAACGATGGGCATCTTGTCTCTTAGTATTCCGATGACTTTTTGAACGGTCTGGTCAAATTTCTGTTCTTCTGCAATCATCATGACAGGTTTCTTGCTAGCCTTTGCCATATGATAGACAGCAATCATGGAACCAAACGCATCTAAATCCGATTGAAAATGTCCCATAACAAAAACGTTTGAGGCTTGATTGATAAAATCGCGAATCGTCTGTGCGTTGATTCGAACTGAGACTCTTGAACTCTTGGCTGAAGCATCGCTCTTCGCACCAAAATACTGAATCTTTTGGTCTTGAATGTTGACGACGACCTGGTCTCCACCACGTTTTTCAGCAAGTTCAATGGCGTTTTGTGCATAAATTCCCAATTCTTCATAGTCGACATCCCATGATGCAATCCCCATGGAAATCGAGATTCTCACCTGGTTTTGTGTAGAGATTTGACGGACTTTATCCAAGATATCAAACTTATCTTGAATCATGAGATTGAGTTGTTTACGGTATAGGATGACGATCAGTCGATCATCATCATACGGTTTTAGGAAACCGTCATATTTGTTTGCCCAATCAGCGATCGCTGCTAAGTATTCACCCTTCAAAGAGGATTGTTCTTGAACATCTAAAGATCCAAGCGCTTCATCGAGATTATCGAGATAAAGAATCCCTAAAGCAGGTAAATGATCCATATAACGTTCTTTAACCTTTTCTCGTTCAGTGACATTGAATAGATAGAAGAATTTATATTCGGACCGGTAGGTCACATCATAGGATTCATCCTTAACCTGAATAGTGAAGTTCACTTTATTGTTCATTGCAGATAAATGGAGTTGTGGATGGACATCTTTGAGTGCTTTACCCGTAATCTTGGGATCAAATATATTCTTAGCATGAGGGTTAGCCCATTTGATTTCAAAGCTTTCATCTAAAGCTAAAATACCGATGGGGAGTTCATTGAACACTTCATCGCCCACTTGATTGACATGATAAGATAATTTGGTCCACATCGACAATCTGTTCTGTAATGTTTTGATTTTTTGACGTGATTCATAGGTAATAAAGAGGTTAATCATGACGACGACAAAAATGATCGAGGCAATAAATGCAATCAACGACCATAGTTGGTTGGTATCTGAAACTTCAAAATAGGGTAGATAGAGATAGACACTGATCGCAAGTAAGATCAGTGCAATGATTAAAACCAGCCATCGCTTCATAGGTTCACCCACTTTAACGCTATTATATCACGTTGAATAACGGTTGATAAAGATTTTATCTTTTATCAAGAAAAAAATCTTA
>QZKD01000041.1 GCA_003605085.1 Acholeplasma sp.
CAGTCTTCAACATCCTTGGAGTGAAATCTTAGTTCACCTCTAACAAGATCTTTAAAGACGATTTCTTGATCTTGAGGAACCTTGAAGCGAATGGCGAATTTATCGGAGTTTTCACGATATTCTTTATAGGCTAAACCTTTTTCTAGAAGTTCTTCTGCATAGGTTTGATAGAGATCTAAACGCTCGAGTTGACGATAAGGACCAAAGGGACCACCTTTGTCCGGAGATTCATTCCAATCCAGTCCCAACCACTTTAGATTGGATAACTGTGATTCCTCACCACCAGCCACATTTCTTAAAACATCTGTGTCTTCAATACGAACAATAAAATCGCCACCGAAGTGACGTGCGAATAAATAATTGAATAATGCGCTTCGTGCATTACCGATATGAAGTTGTCCTGTTGGACTTGGAGCGTATCTTACGCGTACTCTATTCATGAATATCCCATCCTTACATGCACTATTGATTATACAATAATCACCTTTGTTTAACAACAAAAAGTGTAATTATGAAAGAATTACTCATAATTGAGGGGACCTTGGTAGCCAATCTTGGTCAAATATGCATTGACTTGTTTCCTGTTTTTAAAAATGATGGCTTTATCTTGATACATTTCTTTCATCTGTTTTAGTTTTAGACGTGATGCTTTATTACGTCCCTCAAACAAAATCCACCATATAAAACTGGGATTAAGACGTTCTTTACAACCCTCACAGACGGAATCACGATTTTGATTATGATACTTCAGTCGACGAACAATCGCCCCATAAAGGCATTTAAAACGATTGAAGTCAAAGATAAATAACTGATCCGCTTGATCAAAACGTTCGGTAGCTAAACGGCGATAAAATCCATCGATAACCCAGGTTTCTTGATTCATGAATTCTCTTATTTCATCTTGGACAATATCGCGATCTCTTTCCACCCAATTGGGTGCAAAAAAGATTTTATCGATATGTAAAACAGGTGCATTATAGACCTGTGCTAACCTTTTGGCAAAGGTTGATTTTCCTGAACTTGAATGTCCTATAATGGATATTTTCATATGATCACACTTCCTTTAGGGCGTCTTTCCAAGAACCTTTAAATTTGATTTCACCTTTTTTAACAAAAATCATTGTCACAAAGGATAACGCAACAAAGAATGCTGCATAGGGAAATAAAATAAGTCTGCCATATCCATCCATTAAATATCCAGATAATATGGGGGTGACAATCTGCGCAGACATCGAAGCTGCATAATAATATCCGGTATAACGTCCTACATCGTACCCACGTGATAGCTCAACCACCATGACATAGGTATTGATCCCGATCATGGTCCATCCCAAACCGGCAAGTGCGATGATGCCTGCAGTCAACCAAGGTTGACCTTCATTTAAATTTACACCTGATGCCATCGCGATAAACATTAAGATCATCCCTATTTGAATCGTCCGTTTTCTTCCTAAAATCATCGATAAAATACCAATCGGAAGAATGCTTGCGATAACTACCCCTTGGGCAACAATAAATTGATAATCAAAGAAATTTAAGTTGAGTACTTTAGGTAAATAATCCGCAATTTTACTCATGACAGCATTGTATCCCATAAAGAGTAAGAAAACCGATGCTAACATGAAATATAAAGAGATACGACGTTCATATGTCATGGTTTTTAGCGTTTGTTTTTGTAATGTGGATTCATCCGTGGTCAATTCGTATTTCTTATCGAGGTCAAGTTTATCTTTCACCCACTTAGGTTCATCGACTTTCCATAAGAAAATTCCAAGGACGATAAGCATCATAATCCCAATGATAATATACACTGCGGCGTGATGATCATAGGCATGCTTATTTAAGCCTGAAACCATAATGACATAGACGGCCATAATTCCCCCGAAAGCACCCATAAACGTAATGATCGCATTGGCTTTCGAACGCAAGGGTTTAACGGTGATATCAGGCATGAGGGCAACCGCAGGTGAGCGAAAAATCGCCATGGAGACTAACGCAATGAACAATATTCCCGAGAATATGATGAGATTGGAAGGATCGTTTGAGGTAACCTCCCATGCTCGATCACTTAAATATTTGTAGTAAAAATCTTTAATCGATGAGAGATCACGATTATTCAAGTATTCACCGTTGGCCGCTAAAATGGTAAGCATCGGATCGCGAATGGATTCTTCCCACAGGGTGAGTTTCTTTCCGCTGATCATGCCTAAATCGTAGGCTAAATCGCGTTCTTCTTCCATATTATTGATGACGATATACCAATGGCTACGTTCTGAATCATCGATATCATCTGCAAAGGCAACATCATAATGGTTTTCAATGATGTCTGTAGCTTGAATCTTCAACGTTTGCACATAATCAGTATACGCCAGTGCCATGAAGGCAAAGGCAGATAAAACCGTTCCTACGATGATATACGGAGTTCTTCGTCCAAGTTTGGCATTACTTTTATCGGAAAGCGCACCAAAAAGCGGCAGTAATATCACCGCCATGATATTGTCTGCTGCCATCACAATACCCGACCATGTTTGATTTAAACCATACTTATCAATCAAGGTCCGTGCGATGAGCATGTCATAGGTTTGCCAAAAAAGAGAAATAATGAAAAAAATTAATCCAATATAAAACGTGCGCTTGTAGTTAAGTTTCATCACTTTCACCTATACGTCATTATTATAACACGAGATGAAAAAAGAAAGGGACCATAAAGGTCCCATATGAATTAACGCTTGGAGAACTGAGATGCTCTTCTTGCTTTCTTTAAACCATACTTCTTACGTTCCTTAGAACGTGGATCGCGTGTCACGAGTCCTGCAGGTTTCAAGGTTGCACGAAGTTCGGGGTTGATTTCCATGAGTGCACGCGTAATTCCTAAACGGATTGCGCCTGCTTGCCCAGAAAGACCACCACCGTAAACATTGACACTAATGTCAAATTTACCTTCAGTTTCGGTTAAGGTTAATGGTTGTAAAACGTCTAAACGTACGGCTGCTGAGGGAATATATTCTTCAAATTCACGTCCATTGATTAAGAATAAACCTTTTCCGTGGGTGAGAATAACTCTTGCAACAGAGCTCTTACGACGACCGGTGCCTAAGAATTGTACTATTTCTTTTGCCATGATGCATTATACCTCCAATGTTTCTGGTTGTTGTGCGATATGTTTGTGTTCAGGACCTGCATAGACGAAGAGTTTATTCGCCATTTGTTCACCTAAACGAGTATGTGGTAACATACCAACAATCGCTTTTTCAACCATACGTGTTGGAAATTTAGCCATCACGTCTTTCGCTACGGTTTGACTTAGACCGCCGTTGTAACCAGAATGGCTGTAATACAGTTTCTGATTCCATTTCTTACCTGTTAATTCAATTTTGTCTGCATTAATAACGATGACATAATCGCCACAGTCTACATGAGGAGTGTAGATGGGTTTATGCTTACCGCGTAATACAGTTGCTACTTGTGTCGCTAAGCGACCCAAGGTCTTGCCTGCTGCATCGACAACGTACCACTTGCGAGTGATCGTTTGTGCGTTTGCCATAAAAGTTTTCATTCAATATTCTCCTTATATTCGTGTATTTGAATTTAAGGGCTATGCGTGGATAAAACATGTACCTATGTCATATTACTATATTCAAAAGAAATTGTCAACAGTTTTCCACTGGTTTATGTGCGATTTAACGTGATTATGAAGAGAAAAACTTAACGAAAAAAAAGCGAGTGATTTACTCGCCATTTATAGGGTGATGCAGCTTAATTTGTTCGATTGCCCAATGATAATGATCTGCCATACAACCATCGAGTAGACCCATCACTGGACTCTTTGAAAAGGTAAATGCGTGAGGGGTAATGATCGATTCTTCACTGAGAGTTCGAATAAATTCCATGCATAAATGATGAGAATGCTCAAATAGTTCTAAAGCATCCATAAAGGGGTGTTGTTGGGCTTCTAGCCAAAACTCATGGTTGAGTTCATCGAGATGATCCCATGAATATCCAAGTTCTGGTAAGACGGGATGGCCACCTTCAGCATCGATTTGAAACCATTTTAAGAGAAGTCTATGCCATGCGTGCAAGTGAAAAAGAATGTCTCTGAGATTCTTGTCTCTTTCCTTCGTGTGATACGTCTTGATGCGCTCTTTTGCAGGTAATTGATCGATCATGCCACGAATGGTTTTAAATCCTTCTTGACTCAATTCAATGAGTTCATCTTTGGTTCTTGGTCTTAGCATGGTGTCACACTCCTTTGATTATGATGATTAAAGTTAGTGCTTATTCATGACATTGATGGAGTTGATATTCCATCAATAATTGGCGCATGGTTTTTTTAATGACATTAGCCATAAGTTTGTGCCCGAGTGGTGAGGGGTGCACACCATCAGGTAAAATCATTTCCATAGGGTAGATATCTTTCCATTTTTGCATGTATTGATTCATAGGGATATGGGAAAGATGATATTCATTGGCCAATCTTTTGACAATATGTCTTAATGCCTCAATCATCGGTTCCCAGGAAGCTTCAAGTTCACCGATGGGATATCCAAAGGGTTCAATTAAAACCATATGTGTTTGAGGTGAATCACGTTTCACCCATTCGATTAATTGACGATAATTGTCTTCAAAAATTTTTGGGGATGTCGGTTTATTCCATTTGAAGTAATGCCATACATCATTGATACCACAAAGTAAGGATAAAATATCGGGTTGATGGAAGATGACATCCTCTTGCCAGCGAATGAGAAGCTCGTTGGTGCGATCGCCACTCACACCTCTGTTAAGGATTACAGCATTCTTTAATTCAGGCATGATTTGACTGACATATCCTTCGCCTAAATCATAGAAAATGTGTCTTTTACGGTTACAATCTGTAATGGAGTCTCCTTGAAAAAGGATGGTTGGAAAACGATAATTTAGAGGTGTTTCGGGATAAATCCAATATTCAATGATATCTAGGTGATTTCCGGATGCACCAATTTTTTGATACGCTTTTTTGATGATTCCACCATGGGTTTCAGGAATGTTTCTAGATGCAAAATTGCGTTTATCCACAGGATAAATTAAGTAATCATGGGTACAATGGCTTCTTGCATAGGTGATGATTTCATTCATCCCTTCTAATCCCAAGTGCTGACCAAACATACCTTCTTGAATCCAAATCCCTAATTCCGGGGTTTTGGTATTCATTTGATGCAGACCCATGCATCCAACAAATTCTTTCGTGTCCTTTAATCGTGCTACCCAAACAATTTCTTTGCCTTCTTCTCTAAGTTTATTTGAATATTGAATAAAATCTAAGGTATCTTCGATTACGGATGCGGGTTTAGGATACATAAATTTCGTAATATTAGCATTAAAATGATGAAAGATGTCTGTAGCATCCCTTACATCAATGGGTGATAAAACAAGTCGTTTTGTCGTTAATATCTCGTGTATCATAAATGCTCCTCGAGATAGACACATTTGTTTTCATAATCAACAATCACTTTTTCTGAATGACTTGTCGGAATATTTTTACCGATATAATCGGCACGAATCGGTAATTCGCGATGTCCACGATCAATCACAATAGCAAGTTCAATCTGTTTGGGTCTTCCGTAGTCAGATATTGCATCCATCGCTGCCCGGACACTGCGTCCCGTATAAAGGACATCATCGACCAAGATGACATGTTTTTCATGAATCAGAAGTTCTTGTCTTGGAGGGTTAATTTTGTTGTCTAAATCATCACGATATGCGTGGATATCAAGAGCAAAAACGGGGATATCGATATCCGCAAATCGTTTCATGTTTTCTTTTAATGTTTCTGCAATCGGAACACCTTTTTTCATAATACCCACAAATACGATGTCTTTAAGATCATTATGTCGTTCTATAATCTCATGAGTCATACGCTTCAAGGTTCTTGAGAGTTGTTCGCTGTTCATTATTTCCTTCATGTTATCACCAATTTCATCATATCATTTTTTACACATTTTGGGGGTTGTTTTCTAAAAAAATCGTGATATACTTGTAACAGTAAAGGTCCTTTAAGCTATGCCCGTGAGCATAACAAGGTAACTCATCACTATACCTATGCTTGAAGGACACCTCTGGGTGTCTTTTTTGCTAAAAGGCCTTGAAAAATTAAAACAAGGAGAAAGAATATGAATGAAAATGGAATGATTGTTGGCATTCAAGAGAAGCCAAAATCGGTAGGCAGTTGGATTGTCCTAAGCTTACAGCACGTTTTTGCAATGTTTGGAGCAACCGTTTTAGTTCCCTTATTGACCGGTCTTGATGTGGGAGTTGCCCTTGTCGCCAGTGGGATTGGTACTTTGATATATATCGCATGTACGAAGGCGAAAGTTCCCGTTTACTTAGGAAGTAGTTTTGCATATATCCCCGCGATCAGTGCCGCTGTGGCAAGTTCTGCAGGTCCGGCAGCCGCTTATATGGGGCTCATGGTCGTTGGTTTAATTTATGTGATCGTCGCGACGATTATTCGTTTTGTCGGTAGTGGATGGCTAAAGAAACTCCTCCCACCGGTCGTTATTGGACCTATGATTATCATTATCGGGATGACCTTAGCTCCTGTGGCGGTAGGTTCAGCAGGATTTGATGGGTCTCAAGGATGGAAGGTTCCCTTAGTAGCGTTCATTTCTTTCATCACAGTGGTCATCTTATCGACGAAAGCCAAAGGATTCATTCGTATTGTCCCCTTCTTGATTGCGATTGTGATCGGTTATATCGCTGCAGTACTTGTTGGACTTGTGAATTTAGGTGATGTTTTTGCAGGTGTAAGTTTCTTCCAATTCCCCAACTTCTCATTTGTGGGTACATATAAACTTGAGTTTGGTGCAATCTTGATGTTTGCTCCATTAGCATTTGTCACGATTGCTGAGCATATCGGTGACCATGTGGTCTTAGGTGAAATCACAGGAAGAGATTTCCTTACGGATCCAGGACTAGATAAAACGTTACTTGGTGATGGTTTAGCAACCTTTGTTGCTGCAGCTCTTGGTGGACCTGCAAATACTACTTATGGTGAAAATACTGGTGTTGTTGCGATTACTAAAGTTGGATCGGTATGGGTCACAGGATTAGCGGCTGTGTTTGCAGTCCTCTTAGGATTCTTCGGTTACATTCAAGCCTTTATTAATAGTATCCCTTGGGCGGTTATCGGTGGTATGACCATTGTCTTATACGGGCTAATCGCAGCCAATGGTGTGAAGATTTTGATTAAAGATCGTACTGATTTAGGAAACATGAAAAACTTAATTATCGTTTCCACGATGCTCGTCATCGGTCTTGGTGGTGCAGTCTTAAACTTAACTTCTACAACAGGACTTTCAGGTATGAGCTTTGCGGCGATTGTTGGAATCATCCTCAATCAAGTCATCACGGGTATCGAAAAAATAGGACCTAAGCACGAATAAATATTAAGGATAAAAAAAGAATGAGTCCATGGTGAACATGGGCTCATTTTTTGTTAGGGTCGGTGAAATGCCACAAGACACCCGCTGGGTCTAAAAGATGAAATGTATACCCATAAGGTGCTTGAAAAGGATGTTTAATCTTAATCATCGGATAATGTGTCTTGAGTGATTCCACCTGTTCATATAGCACATCTATTGATGAATAATATGCTTGAATCATTAGATTTTCTGCCCAATCTTTCACATAGGCGTGCTGAATAAAGAAACTTATTTGATCTTTCTTAAAAAGAGAAAGTTGTTCATCTTCATAGACAATCTCAAATCCAAGATCAAGATAAAACTGTTTGCTTATCTTAAAATCAATGGTTGGTAAAAAGGGTTGAATGTGTGTAAACATAGAAAGTCCTCCTAACTCAAACATAGCACATGATTAACTTAATTAAAAAGAAAAAGCCTCAGCGAGGCTATAATGTATGGATTATTGGAAAGACGTTCTTTAAATACCTGTCCCAAACCCATAAAAAGATGGCGTGAACAGGTAAAAGTAAACTCCCTAATCCTGCCCAATTTAAAAATGTATCTGGGAGAATGGGTTCATAGATATAGAGTGCATCATGATAACCTAAAACGGTAATCAAAAATAAACCATATGACATATAAAAGCTTAATCCAATGGGAAGATACTTCCATTTAGAAAGTGTAGGTCTCACGTAACCTGAGGCTAGCATAATCCACGCTAAAAACACCATCAGTGTATGATGAATCATCGCAGTGATTGTCATAGGATAAAAAAATGTGGGTCCTTGACCGATAAATTCGGGATAAAAGAGTGTTAATAGTCCACCCAAAAGCCCCACATAAAGTACAGAATGAAAGACGATTGAATCTTTTTTAAAGATGACTGCAGATAAAGCGAGCATTAAACTCGACGTCCCACAAAAGGTTCCTGGTAAGATTTTATCAAAGCCATCCTTAAGATAACTGACGGAAATCCGGTTAACGGTTATGGCTATCAATCCTAAAATACCAATGATTTTGATGATCTTTTGTAGCTTTTCTTCAGTAGTCGCTACTCTTCTGATCCATAGAGTTGAAACAATCATTAGAGGGATGACGATCAAGAGATAGATGATGTGTTCAATACCATAAATTTGGGGCATACGATGACCTCACTTGCTTATCATGACCTCATTTTAGCATAATCTAAATCAAATTTATGTGTACAAAAAGAAAAAGCCCCGCTCATCGCGAGGCTTAGAAAATTATTTATGATTATAATACGTTTAGGAAAACGATATATGCGATAAATAATGCGGTTGCTCCATAGAGGAGTGGACTTACTTCTTTACCTTTCTTGCTTGCAATCATAACAACAACATAGGTTAAGAAACCAAAGCCGATACCATCAGAAATCGAGTAGGATAAAATCATGACTAAAATTGTCATAAAGCTTGCAATTGAAATCTGCCATTTATCCCATTCAATCTTACCAATCGATGCCGCCATCATCGTACCTACGATAACCATTGCTGCTGCAGTGACAGATGATGTCACAAGAGTAAGAAGTGGTGATAAGAAGATAGATAATAAGAAGAGTACACCAGTCACAACAGATGCTAATCCAGTACGTGCACCTGCACCCACACCAGAAAGTGATTCAATGTATGAGGTTACTGTAGATGTTCCTAAGACAGCACCAACAACAGTTGCAGAGGAGTCTACGATATTCGCATTTTGTATATCTTCTTCTGTGACGTTTTCCATTTGACCGGTCACTGCCATGAGTGTTCCAGAAGTATCAAAGAAGTCAACAAACAAGAATGCAAATACTGCAAACCAACCTGCAGGTTGTGATAATAAACCGACAATTCCACTAAAAGCTTTACCAAATGTAGGAGCTAAGGAAGGAACTGAACCGATGAATGCAGTATACACTGGAAGGCCTTGTGCATCTGGGAAGATGAAACCAGCAATTAAACCAACCACAGCCGTAATCACAAGTCCAAAGAATACAGCAGCTCTAACCTTTAAAGCGAGTAAAACCATGGTTAAGATGATACCGAAGAGGGCTAATAAAGCCACAGGCGTCGTTAGATCACCTAACGAAGTTGTCGTCCCACCTGTATTAATCACGATACCGACATTGACTAAACCGATATAGGCGATAAAGAAACCAATCCCTGCGCCGATCGCATACTTTAATGATTGAGGAATCGCAGCAACGACCTTTTGACGAACGCCAAGAAGGGTGATCACTAAGTACAAGACACCGGATACTAAAACAGCGGCAAGTGCTTCTTCCCAAGAATATCCCATCCCTAAAACGATGGTGAATGAGAAGAACGCATTAAGTCCCATACCAGGTGCTAATGCAACAGGTAATTTAGCAAATAATCCCATTGCTAAGGTTGCTAAACCTGCAGCAAGTGCGGTCGCTAAGAATACTGCATTTGCATCTAAACCATCAACTGCACCAAAACCACTCATAAGACCAGGGTTAGCAAATAAAATGTAGGCCATCGTTAAGAAGGTTGTTAAACCGCCTAATACTTCTGTACGGATGGTGGTACCCCGTTCTTCAATACGGAAATACTTTTTAATAAACTCCATGTTCAATCTCCTTTTTCTTTGTTTTTGTATTCATATGTATGTTTTTAAAAAAAACAAAAGAAAAACCACAAATCGATGTGGTTTACCATATGAAAACGAGAAAAAGATGTTTTCATATCGTAGTCGCGAATTTTACGGAATCGCGGTAGAAACTTGACCTCCACATCAGGTCGATTATACGATACATTGAATACAAAGCCATTATAACAAAACCCCTTTTTCGATGTAAAGGGGCTTTGTGTAAATTCAAAAAAGTAAGCGTTTTTATTGTTAAATGATTTTAGAATGTCATTCTTTTCATGATTCTTTCAGTGATTTACTAATAATTCATCGTGTAGATTAAGTCAAGTGTCTCTTCAATAGTCTTTGCTTCAAAGAGTGCTTGTCGATAATCTTCATACATGAGCTTTCTAGAAAGCATCGCGAGAACTTTTAAATGGGCGTTGGTTCCATCTTCTGGCATAGCGATAAGAAAGAAAAGATGTGCATCTTTCCCGTCAAAAGAATCAAAGGGTACGCCTTCTTTGCTTTTGGCAAAAATCAAGGAAGGAATCTTAACGTGTGTGGATTTCGCGTGGGGAATACCAATACCAAACCCAATCCCCGTTGAACTGATGGATTCACGGTCTAAGACATCGTCTTTAAATCCTTTGATATCATCGATGGCTTGATGCTGGTGTAATATGTCAATCATTTGATCGATGACGTCCATCTTGGTTTGTGCTACTAAATCAAGTTGGATATAACCGGGATGAATCAAATCATGAATGGTCATCACTAATCTCCTCTATGTTGACTTTTTTTATATATTTCTTGATATCTCTTGGGGTGGCTAATCTTCCAGAGAAGACGGTGGCTGATGCCGCTGCAACTCCCATCTTAAATGCACTGATGGGATCATCTGTTTTTAAGTACTCATGCACAAATCCAGCGACCATCGAATCTCCTGCTCCTGTGGTAAACTGTGCATCTCCTTCGATCGGTTTTGCATGATAAGCATGAGTTTCATCGACATAGAGAGCACCTCTGCTCCCTAAAGAGATGATGACATGCTTGACTCCGCGATAGTTAAGTTGTCTCGCATGAGGAATGATGTCTTTGATTTCCACTAACTCCATGAGAAGATAGTCGTTGAGTTCTCGTAAATTAGGCTTCATCATCAAGGGCTTAAAATCAATAAACTGGGGAAAAGCTTGCCCTGGGGTATCCATGATAAAAGGGATCTTCTTTTTGTGACACATCTCGGCGATTCTTTGGAAAGCGTCACGCTGACCATAAGGCGCTGAGCCTCCTAGAATAACTAGATCATTTTCATTCATGTGTTCCATCTTCTTAAGCAAGATTTCAAATTGCTCGTCTTTGACATGGGGACCCCAATGATTGAGCTCGGTTTCGACTTTCGTAGAAAGTTTGATGTTTATTCTCGTATCTTGTTCAATCCAGATAGGATCTAAGATCACCTCGTGATCGGCATTCACATCTTCAATCAGTTTTTGTCCCGTAAACCCACCGACGAATAAAATGGCTTCAGATGGTGTTTTTAGACGCGATAAAACAATGGAGACATTGACACCTTTTCCTCCAGAGCTGATATTCGCTTTTCTAAATCGATTCAGTTCGCCTTCTTTAAATCCATCGACATAAATCTTGTAGTCCAAAGATGGATTTAACGTTATCGTATAGATCAATCGTATGTCACCTCTACTAATCATATTGTACAGGAATCTTTATGATTTGACAAATAGAGTAAAAAACAAAAAGGAGTGTTGCACTCCTTTAAGCGATCGTTTTACGTTTGAAGTTTCCAAAGACATTTTTCACAGGTCGTGTGACAATAAACGCATTGGGGTCCACCGATTTGACCAACCCTACCAAAGTATGTAGCTCATACGATGAAATGACCACATAAATAAGTGTCTTTTCATGATGGGAATATGCTCCTTCTACTTTCATTAAGGTTACCCCACGATAGATTCTATGTAAAATTTGATCAACCAATGTTTGAGGAACTGTCGTAATGATATCCACGGATAAGAAATGATAGGATGTGTGCATCCGATCGGTCATAATGGTTGAGATGATAATTCGGATCACAGTATAGGAGGCAATGACACCACCGGCAATAATTTCTCCCGAAGGACTTTCATGACCACCGACGATGAGTCCACCGAGAATAGCAATCGCCACATTTAAAACCATGGAAATAAATCCTACGGATTTTCCTTTTTTAAAGGATAAATATTGTGCGATAATGTCTAATCCTCCGGTCGATGTCCCGTAGCGAAGAGCTCCGCCACCGCCTATACCAATCAACAAGCCACCTAAAACAGCTGCAGCGAGTGCATCCCCGCGATCGTTTAATCCCATATTGACGATGGGAATCCAAGATAGGATGAATGCTTGAAGTAAAATCGAGATGATACTATGAATTGTAAAACGGTGTGAAACACCAAACCAGCCGATCAGTAAAATCGGTATATTTGCGATAATGACAAACCATCCTAAAAAGTAAGGGCCTAAATCAATACTAAACCAGACATAAAAAGCATCTCTTACAAGCTGGGCAACCCCAGGGATCCCTCCTGTATAAAGAGGAACGACAGAGGCTTCAAGAAACCATGCCACACCAACCCCATAGATAATAGTGAAGACCACGACAGCGAAAAGTCTTTGTGTTTCAGGCCAAAATTTTTGTTTGAAGGCATCCGTTGCCATCCATGTTTTAAGCTTATTCATTTTGATCACGGAGAATCTCTTCAATCTTCTTTACTGGATCATAACGTTCAAAAAGAACTTCTGCTTTGCCTAAGGTCTGCTCAGGATATCCACCAAATGGATCGATACTATCGAAACTTAAATCATTGACTAAAATTTGATTGGCAATCCGTTTGGATGTTTCAGGAATAAAGGGTTGAAGTAATACTGCAACAAACCTAATCGTTTCCACTAAATGATAGAGAACATGATCTAAAATATGTTGTTTCTCTGGATTTTTAAAGAGTGCCCAAGGTTCTGAGACATCGATGTATTTATTGGCGAATCTAGCAAGCTTAACGACTTCCTCTAAGGCATCAGAAACACGCAATTGGTCCATATATGATCTGATATTGGGTAAAACTTCTAAAGCTTTTTCTTTGAGTGACAACTCAAATGGTTCATCCAATATCACTCTTTTAATGAACCCTTCACGATATTTATAGGCCATACCGATGGTACGATTGACCAAATTCCCAATCGTATTGGCAAGATCTGAATTATTTCGTTCAATCACGAGTTCATACGTAATATTCCCATCTGCTGAAAATGGAATTTCATGCAAGACATAATAGCGAATGGGATCAACCCCAAAGTAACGCACTAAATCATCGGTATACATCGTATTTCCTACAGATTTACTCATCTTGGATTTATTGACAAGCACCCAAGGATGACCAAAAACTTTTTTGGGCAATTCGACACCTAATGCCATTAAGATAATCGGCCAATAAATCGTATGGAAACGTAAAATATCTTTTCCAATCAAATGAACGTCTGCTGGCCAGTATTTATTGAATGCGGCTGTACTTGGTTGATCGGGATGATAACCTAATCCGGTGATATAGTTGGAAAGGGCATCGATCCAAACATAGACCACATGACCTTGATCAAATTCAACCGGAACACCCCATTTAAACGAAGTTCTAGAGACCGATAGATCTGGAAGAGGTTCTTTTAAAAAGTTTTGAATCATTTCGTTTCTTCTCGCTTCAGGTTCAATGAATTCAGGATGCTCTTCGATGTGCTTAAGTAAACGTTCTTGATAGGGGGCAAGTCTTAAGAAATAGGCAGCTTCTTTCGTCCATACAGGAACATCTCCATTGGGTCCTTTCCCATCGACGATATCTTTTTCTGCGATAAATGCTTCTTCTGCTACTGAATACCAACCTTCATATTCACCTAGATAAATATCGCCTTGATCATAGAGTTTTTTAAAGATGGCTTGCACAGCTTTGACATGGAAATCATCGGTTGTTCTGATAAATTGATCATAGGAGACATGAACCTTGTCATAAATCCGTTTGATTTCCCCAGCAATATGGTCGACAAATGCTTGAGGTGACAATTCATTTATTGATGCTTTTCCTTCGATTTTCTGACCGTGTTCATCGGTGCCTGTTTGAAAAAAGACATCGTATCCGTCTAAACGCTTAAAGCGGACAATCGCGTCCGCAAGTATCGCTTCATACACATTCCCGATATGTGGAATGCCTGAAGCATAGGCGATGGCTGTAGTTAAATAAAATGGTTTTTTGGTCATGATAATGCCTCCTTTATAAATAAATAACGCCGTCCTTAAATGACATCTAAGGACGACGAAAACGTCGCGGTACCACCTTAGTTCTGGATTGCTCCAGCACTTAAATCCTTAACGCGGAAAACGTTTTGGTCTACGTATCGACCAAAAGGCTCGAAAATCATCTTCATCTTCTGCTCTGGATCACTTGCACCACCCGTGATCTCTCTATTTGCCGCCATAAGACTACTCTTTTTCTCATTGCCTATGTACATATCTATTATAGTATAACACTTTAAAAAATCAAGAGATATTTCTTTCAATTTTTACGCGTTTGTAAACCTCGTTTTTTGAGAGGTTATGCGCTTCAGCGACAATTTTCATCGCGTCTTTGCTTGGGTATCCCGCTTTAAGTAATTCTTCATAATGCTCATTCACATCGAGGATAGGCTCGTTTGAAGCTGTTTTCCCTTCGATGATGAGAACATATTCTCCTTTAGGATTCATCTCCATCGTCACTGCCTCATTCACTGTCGTTCGGATGATGGTTTCAAATGCTTTGGTCATTTCCCTATGGATAGAAAGTTTGCGGTCGCCTAAGGTTTCCTTGATTACACTAAGTGTTTTTGAAACTCTAGAGGGTGCTTCATACACGATTAGTGTCTCTTCTCGTCCTTTATAGGATTCTAGAACTGCCTTTTGATCGCTTATTTTTCTTGGGAGAAATCCAATAAACGTAAAGGGTTGGATGATAAGTCCTGAGGTCACAAGGGCAGCTAGCATCGCACTCGCACCAGGAATAGAGACAACATGAAATCCTTCATCAATGACACGTTTGATAATCTCGTACCCAGGATCACTGATCCCTGGTGTTCCAGCATCACTAATCAGTGCCAAATTCTTACCCTCTGCAAGGTATGAAATGATCTGATCTTCTTTATTATTCTTATTAAACTCATGGTAACTCATGAGAGGTTTTTTAACTTGATGATAAGAAAGCAGTACACTGGATGTTCTGGTGTCCTCTGCTAATATAAGATCCACAGATTTTAGAATCTCAACCGCTCGAAAGGTCATATCTTTGAGATTTCCGATCGGTGTGGATACCACATAAAGTGTTGGTTTTTCTTCTTGGAAGCTCTTTTGCATATTAGTGCGACACTACGCGTTTTGCGCGTTCACGCAAATCACGTTCTTGATAGACGAGTCGCATGAGTTGTTGTTTCTTGGTATCTGAAATACCAAACTTGTTTCGAATAGATTCCAAAAAGAAATGTTGAGTGGTGTTATAAAACTCATCACTCATCGCTACTTTAACTAAGTTTAAAAAGACAATGTTTTTGACTGTGAGGTTGCTTTCTTCAAAATAGAGAATCGTCTCATCCATATCCTTGGATAAAGCAAACTGATATTCTTTGACGATGCCATCACCCACTTCTGCAAGCAAGATATTGAGCAAGCGCTGTTCGACTTCAGTAGGTTCTCCATCAATGGATACCATGTGCATGGCTAGATCAAGAAATTTTAGTTTATCTTTCCGAGTCAGTAAAGATAGTAACATGTTATCGACCTCCATAAATATCGACCATTTCTTTGGTCAAGATATGTTTATCCACGTAAAGAATGAGGGGTGGTTCAACCAACATTCCTGGATTTCCATTTTTCATCGCTTCAATCAAAAGATGATTGGCAGGATGATTCAAGTAAGGATGGACAAAGCGTACACGTTTGACTTGAAAACCATAGCGATTGAATAAATCAGTCATTTCAGCAAACCGGTCAGGACGATGAATCATCGTTAAGTACCCACCAAATTTAAGTAAGCGTGATGAGGAAGAAATGAGTTCCTCAAGGTTCAATGTCACTTCATGACGTGCAATTAAATCATCTTCATCTTCACTCTTGTTGGATGTCTCTGTGGTTTTAAAAAATGGAGGATTGGTCACTATCAAATCCACATCTTTCATAAGAAGCTGTTTCACATCGAGATGCATACATGATAATTGGTGTTCCAAATGATTGAGTGCAATATTTTTTAAAGCTTGATGATATCTTGCTTCTTGAATTTCAACACCGATAATTTTAGCCTTAGTCCTTTTGGATAAATATAGCATCAAGGGACCAACGCCTGTACCCACATCAAGAATCGTTTTAGTCCTTACTGGAATTTTTATGAAATGTTGTAACAATATCGTATCAAGATTAAATGCTTGACGCGAGTTTTGTTCGATCCAAAGATCTGTTCCAAGAAGCGTGCGTAACATGTTATCCTCTTACAACATCCTTTAATTGAAGCCATTCGTAGCCACCATTTTCAGGGTAGGATACTTTGACTTTTTGTCCAATGATATTGAGTTCAACGACGGTAGCTAAGCCCTTAGGTGTAGTCACCTTTTCTTTCACATCGGGCATACTGAGTTTAAGTTCTGTATACACATCATCTTCATATTTGATACAGCACAAAAGCTTACCACAAATCCCACTGATTTTTTGGGGGTTGAGGGCAATATTTTGATTTTTTGCCATTTTGATCGATACGGTATCAAACTCACCAATAAAGGTATTGCAGCACAAAATGAGACCACAGGGACCAATGCCACCAATCATCTTTGCTGCATCTCGAGGACCGATTTGTCTAAGTTCAATTCTCGTATGATAGACTTCGGATAAATCTCTAACGAGATTTCTAAAATCGACCCGTGCTTCTGCTTCAAAATAGATCAAAAGACGTTTCCGATCGAGAGTGTACTCAGCACCTAATACTTTGATTTCAAGTTCATTTTGCTTGGCAAGAACCTTAGCTTTATCAACAATCGCGGGTTCTAGTGTTTGATTAAAGGCGTCATCTTGGATGTCATTATCTGTGGCTTTACGCAAAATGGGTTTTAACTCTGCGGTTAAATCCGTCTCATTAATCTCTTTAAATAAATACACTTTTCCTATTTCGATCCCTCGTGACGTTTCAACCACCACAAGGTCATTTTCTGCAATTTGGATACCTTCATATGAGAAGTAATATTTTTTTCCTGCTTCTTTAAATTGAACTAACGCAACCTTCATGACCTCACCTCTTCTTTTCTAGTGTGTAAAATAGATGGTCCAATGCTAAATCTAAATTGATATTATACGATTGTTGGTGTAAAACCGTCTGAATACTTTCGATTAAATCATTGACTTCTTTGACCTGCATACGGTCAGATTGAACTTGGATAAATTCTCTTAAAAACTTATACGTAATGGGTTGATGTGCTCGGTAATGAACCAAGTCTAAAAAGTAAAGTAAAACGAGTTCGAGAAAATCCATAAAGAACTCACGATCTTGCAAAAGAAATCCTGTCTTTGCTGCAAAATGAATGGGGAAAGAAATCTCTTTCTTATCCCAGAGTGTGACCATCTCTTCAATCAAACCAATCAGTTCGATGAAATTGGGATTTTCAGCTAATAAGGTAGCTTCTTCAATGTTTTTTGTTAAATAAGGTGCGAGCGTTGCGACTTTTTCATCGACACCAAGTTTGAGAAGTTCTTGTTCGAGATCATCTTCATCCATGCTTTTCAGTGTGATGATTTGAGAACGCGATTGAATCGTGCGCAGCACAGAATCTTTATCTTCAGAAAGCAGAAATCCAAACACACTTGTACTTGCGGGTTCTTCCATGAATTTTAGAAGAGAATTAGCTGCAGCAGGACTAATTTTTTCAATGCCTTTAATCACATAAATTCTCGGTCCACTCACCAAAGCTGTTTTAAAAAACTCAGATTGCAGTGCTAAAATCTGTTCTTTTTTAATCGATAAGCCTTCAGGTTCAATCACAATCATGTTTTGAATCTTTCGCTCTTTGATTTGAAGTTTCAAATGAGGGGATTCGGGTCTTCCCTGATTCAAAATCAAATACGCAACATCATCCACGAGTTGTGCTTTCCCAGATCCTTTAGGTCCTACGATCAAATAGAGATGTGCTAAACGATTTTTTTGAATCGTTTGTTTGAAGAAATGATAGGCCCTCTTCATAGGTGAGATAAAATGAGATCCACGATTTGATTTTCAATTTCTTGGATTGTTTTTGTGCCATCAATCGTGATGATACGGTTAGGATACATCGATGCAACCTTTAAGTATCCTTCTCGAACCTTATCGTGAAAGTTATACGTCTCTTGATCTAAACGATCATACTTATCACGGTGTGCGATTCTTGATAAACCTATTTTAGGGTCCAAATCGATATAAAATGTGAGATTGGGCATATTTTCAACAGCATAACGATTAATCGCAAGAACAAAATCAAAGCCTAGATCTCTCGCATATGCTTGATAGGCTAAAGAGGAATCAATGAAGCGGTCACAAAGCACAATTTTTTCTTCCTTAAGGGCGGGTAATATCACTTCATCAAGATGTTGTGCTCTTGAAGCGGCCAAGAGTAATGCTTCCGTGTAAGGAGTTACACCTAGATATTTAGGATTTAAAATGATATCGCGAATCGCCTCAGTGATGAGCGAACCTCCTGGCTCACGCGTCGTGACGACTGAAAAACGATCCGACAATCGTCTTTGAATATCTTTAATTAGTGTCGTTTTTCCGGTGCCTTCGCCGCCTTCAAATGTAATGAACATGTCAATCACTCCTTGGCTTCATTATATCATTATCTGTAGTTAATTTTAACGAGGAAAAGTCCTCGTGCTTCTGCAGTTTTACCTGCAAGATGTCTTTCTTGTGTACGTAGAATCTCTTCGATGATCGAAGGGTCTTTTCGATGAAGACCGATTTGAATGAGCGTCCCCATCATCGAACGGACCATATATTTCAAAAAGGAATTTCCATGAAAGGTAAATATGTAATGTTTTTTGGTTTCCTTCAATGATGCTGAATAGATGGTTTTAATGGTAGGTTTCCCGGGAACCTTTTGAGAAAACCCTCTAAAATCATGCGTTCCTTCCAGTTGAGGAAGAGCTTCTTTCATCGGTTCGATATCTAAATTTCTGATATAGACTTCAAAACTTTTGGTGAATGGTGAAGAAGGTTTTTTCGCTAAGATATATTTATAGACTTTCGATTTTGCTTTATGACGTGCATGAAAATCAGGTTTAACTTTTGTGACACGTTTGATTCTGATATCATGTGGCATGCGGTCATTGATTCCTCGTACCCAAGTCTCACTATCTAAATCGATATCCGTATCAAAGTGAAAGACTTGACCGATGGCGTGTACGCCTTTATCGGTACGACCTGCACTATGAATTTTGATCTCTTTTTGAGTCATTAGACGCATAGCTTTTTCGATGAGTGACTGAATACCAACCCCATTGGTCTGAGCTTGCCAACCATCAAATTGCGTACCATCATAACTCACCACTGCCTTATATCTCATAACATCACCTGAGATAAGATGACACCTGCAAGGAAAATGAGGACAACGATTACCGATAAGATATCCGAGAGCCCAATCGAAAACTGATCTATCTTGGTGCGTTTAGCACCGATGACATACCCTCTAACTTCCATGGCATTGCCAAGATCTTCTGCACGTTTAAATGAGATGACAAACACAGGTATGAGGAGTGAGATGATTTGAATCACTTTATCTTTAAACTTACTTTCTTTAAAATCAACCCCACGTGATGCTTGAGCCTTCATAATTTTTTCGGTTTCCCCTAAAAGCGTGGGAATATAACGAAGGGTCAATGATAACATCATCGCGATGACATCAACCGGTACTTTAATCCATTTTAAAGGCTTTAAAAGTGATTCAATCGCATAATTAAGGTCTGTGGTCATCGTGGTAAACGTTAAAAGTGACGTCATGATGATCACATTGGTAATGCGAATAAAGATGAATCCTGCGCGGAGTAACCCTTGATCATAAAGTTCTAAGCGATACGAAAACAGTCCTACATAAGGGAGTAGATACTGCAAGAAAAAAACCATAAAGACCGCAAAGAAAAAGTAGAGAATACGGAATTTAATATATGCCTTAGACCATTGATAAAACATGATGAAGAAAACAAGAGCTGCTAGACTGGTAACCGATATATGAAACTCTAGTGTGGTTAAAAGCGTACCCGTTTTTACATAGAAAAGTTGAATAAAAAAGGTAAATGTTAACAAAAAGACAATCGGACGAAGTCCATTGAATACTTTACGCATCGGGATGCCTGAAGTCCAGGTCAAGAGGATGACCCCTAAAAGGATAAACGCCATGGTTATAATTGGGATAATTTCTGATGAAATCGGAACGATAAAGGTGGCAACCAGTAATATAACAAGTGAAAAAAGTTTGATTCTTGGATCAAGACGGTGTAACCACGAAGTGCCCGGAATATATTGACCTATTGTGATATTATTCATGAGACACCTCCTTTAAATAACTGAGTAGAGAGGTGTAATCATAGACAGGTTTATAAGGGATCCCTGCTGTTTTTTCTAAATGCTTTAGTATTTTAAGGGGTGTTGGTAAATCAAGATGAAAAGATTCAAATGCTGGATGCTCAAAAAGAGCTTCTTTGGTACCATCAAAGACAAGATGTCCTTGGTCTAAGACGATAACACGTTTGGCATATTCACTGACCAAATCCATATCATGGGTAATCATAATAATTGTCTTGTTGTCGTTCTCGTGAATGCCTTTGAACATATCCATAAGATCTTTTCTTCCCTTAGGGTCTAGTCCTCGGGTAGGTTCGTCCAAAACTAAAATTTCCGGTTCCATCGCTAAAATACCTGCAATGGCGACTCTTCGCATTTGACCACCAGAAATTCTGAAAGGGGATTGTTCATAAAGGGAAGCATCAATACCTACGACTTCTGCAGCCTTCATGGCTTTCTCTTTCGCTTCTTCTTCTGTAGATTTGAAATTCTTGGGTCCAAACATTATGTCTTTTAAAATGGTTTCTTCAAATAATTGATATTCGGGAAATTGAAAAACAAGACCTACTTTTTGTCTTAAAAAGTTAATCTTTTCCTTTTTCTTTGGCGGAAGTTGTTGAGAAAACACATTCAGTGTTCCAGAAGATGGTAAAAGAAGTGCGTTCATATGTTGAACAAGCGTCGATTTTCCTGATCCAGTATGTCCAACAATCGCAATAAACTCGCCTTTTGCTTCAATCGTTAAGTTGATATGGCCTATAGCATCATAATTAACTCGAAGGCCACGATATGCGAAACTTACATCGTTGAATTGAATACCCATAGTGCCTCCAACAAAGTCTGATCTGTCTTTGGATCCAAAGATAGCTCGTTATATAATGCTAGACCAAAGGGAAGATCCAAATGAGAAGATTTAAGTAACGCTTCTTCTTTAAAGACCTCTTTAGGTGTTCCCTCTAAAATGTTCATTCCATCTTTTAAGACAATCAAACGATCACTCATCCCCGCAAATGCTAAATCATGGGTAATCGTGATAATGGTCTTATTTAATGCTGTATTTAAATACTTGATCAGTTCAATGATTTCTCTTGTGCCTTCAGGATCAAGCATCGATGTCGCTTCATCAAGGATAAGAATATCTTGTTCCATCGCGAGGGCACCTGCAATCGCGACTCTTTGTTTCTGACCGCCTGATAATTGATGAGGTTCTTTATCAAGAAAATCTTCCATGCCTACAAGTTTGGCGTAATGCATCACCTTTTCTTGCATCACATCGTGTGGCAAACATTGATTTTCAAGACCAAAAGCGATGTCATGTTTTACCGTGACACCGACAAATTGATTGTCTGGGTTTTGAAACACAATCCCAATCTTTTTTCGAATCAAAGGAAGATTGGTTTCATCTAGTTTCAGACCATCGATATAAATCTCACCCTTGGTGGGTGCTAATAAGCCAACTAAACATTTGGAGAGTGTCGATTTACCTGATCCATTATGACCAATAATCGATACCCACGATCCTTCATCTATCGTAAGGCTTACCTTTCTTAAGGCTTCATCATGAGGTGTATATGAAAAGCTTAAGTCGTTAACCTGTATCATGGAAAGTCACCTACATTTCGTACCTTAACATTATATCATGTTAGCCCTTGATATTTAAAGTTAACCCGTAAAAATCACTGAGGAAAACTTCGCCATTTATCCTTATAAATTTCTTCATTGGGAAAACAATGTAAAAGAATGGCTTTTTTAAGCGATTTTATTTATAATGGATATGATAAAGAATGAGGTGACGTCATGGTATATACATTTACCACAGAAAATTTTGAAAATGAAGTTTTAAAAAGTCAAGTTCCTGTCTTGGTTGAATTTTGGGCAACATGGTGTGGACCTTGTCAACGCGTCGCGCCAATTTTAAAAGATTTAGGAGCTGAGCTAGGGACAAAGGCAAAAATTGGCAAACTTGATGTCGATGAAGAATATCAAATCGCAGATGAACTTGGCATCATGAGTATACCTACGATCATTGTCTTCAAAGATGGAAAAGTTCATCAATCGATGATTGGTGTGCAATCCAAGGATACATTAAAGAAAATGTTAGGTTTATGAAATCAGTCGTTATCATTGGTTACGGTCCAGCGGGTATCTCCGCTGCGATTTATTTAAAGCGACAGGGCATCGAACCTTTGGTTATTGGTAAGGATTTAGGTGCGTTAGAAGGCTATGAAAGTGAAATTGAAAATTACTATGGTTTGCCTAACCCTATTTTAGGAAAAGATCTGATTCGAAATGGGATTGAACAAGCGAAACATCTCGGCATTGAAGTGATCACCGATTCTGTCATCTCTGTCAAATCTTTAGAAGACGGATTTACTGTGATTACGCCTCATGCACAGTATGAAACAAAGGTCGTCTTACTCGCGACAGGAAAAACGAGACGGACGATGCATCGAGCTGGCTTTTCAAAATTTAAAGGAAAAGGCATATCCATGTGTGCGACCTGTGATGGATACTTCTACCGACGTAAGAAAGTTGCTATTATCGGTTGTGGTCCTTATATGATGCATGAACTTGAATATCTAAGAAAGATATCTTCTGATATCACCATCTTCACAGATGGAAATCCCTTGAACTATGAAGTTGATGTTCCTGTTGTCACAGAAAAAATTGTCGAATTCATAGGTGATGAGAAACTGTCAGCGATCAAGACCGAAAGTCAAATATATCCAATCAATGGTGTATTCATCGCGTTAGGAATTCCCAGTTCTGTCGAGTTTGCGAGCCAACTTGGCGTGATTATTGAAAAGAATAATTTGCAAGTTGATGAGAATTATATGACCAATGTGCCTGGATTATTTGCAGCTGGAGATGTCATTGGTGGTAAACTACAAATCGCCAAAGCCGTTTATGATGGCATGAATGCCGCGGATGCCATCTATCAGTATCTCGCTCATAACTAATATCCTATAAACAAAAAGCCCCACGCATT
Organism: Acholeplasma sp.; assembly: GCA_003605085.1. Classification (GTDB taxonomy): domain Bacteria; phylum Bacillota_I; class Bacilli_A; order Acholeplasmatales; family Acholeplasmataceae; genus Peloplasma. The sequence continues at coordinate 23,649 of QZKD01000041.1, forward strand.
GTGGGGCTATTCTTTTATTCAGTAATCTCAAAGGACATGGAATCGATGCCTTCGGTGGTACGGAAATAGATCGTATAATATCCGACTTCACTCAAACGAATCATAGATGGAAGGTAAATGTATTCTCCTCCATTGAATGACATATACCAATAGGGCTCAACCATATCAGCACTGATGAGTACGGATCCTTGATATTGACCGCCATTTTCAACGCCAGCCACAGGAATCGTTGGATCATAGATCGTCAAATCATTAATTGAAGAAAATGATGAACCATGGGTATAAAAGTATTGACCGATGGTATCAAGGGTAATCGATTGCATGGACTGAGTCTCTATCAAAGCATTTTCAGAGAGTTCGTAAAGGTTGATAGCTTTGTCAAATGGATACATCAGATCAATGGTGTAGTCATACTCAACAGATGATTCCGTTTCGTTCATCCAATATTGTGCTTCAATAACATAGTTTGATTGATTGAGCGTTAAATGATAGACATAAGGAGTATACGATACTTTCCCTTGAATCACGACATAGCCTCTAACATAAAGATCATCTCCTGATGATTTAATGGACGTATTCGGTTCGATGATGCTTGATTCACTTTGATATGAACCGGTC